>CANPXI010000025.1 GCA_947585885.1 uncultured Bacilli bacterium | reverse complement strand
CCTTATTTTTTACAATTTAATTTTATCACTTCTATTATTATTGTCAACCATATTTTATCATTTATACTAACAAAAAATATAACTTTTTTGTTATATTTCTTCTACATTAAATGCTATATTAAAATTTTTGTTTTGTTCTGTGTTTGGTGTGTCTTTACTTAAGAATAGATATACATTATGTAAGTTTTTTCCATTTGATTTTATGTTTGAAGTATTTATAAGATAATATGTATATTGTCCTTTAGTAAAGTTTTTTAATTCATTTAAGTTATATACATTATTATTTATTGATAATTTTAGATAGTTTTTATTTAGTTCTGTATCATTATCAAATTTTAAGTATAAATTATATTCTTTTTTTAGATTACTATTGTTATTAATTGTAATGTTTACTAATCCCATTTTATCTTCATCTTTTAATGATACTAGATTAGTTATATTACTTTTTGTATTTATTTCAAGTTTAGAATCATATGCAGCATATTCCTTCGCTATTGCACTTGATGTGGAATGGTCAAATATATTCCACCATAAATAGCTTACTGGTATAAAAATTATTAAAATAATTATTTCAAAACATATATAGAAAATTCTTTTATTCATTTTCTATCCCCCTGACCTGATATAATTGTATCATATTTAATACAAAATGTCAATTATTACCATATAAAAACTCAAGTTATTCTTGAGTTTCATTTTTTTCTTTTAATTCTTTTTTGTCTTCGCTTGGTTGTTCTTCTTTTATTTCTTCATTTGTTATTTCATTAACTTCTTGCATTTTATTTTTTACTTGAATTAGTTTTAGTAATTTTATTATATCATATATTATTATTCCTAATGCTGGTATTAGTATTACTATTAACCATCCTGCTTTACTTGCTAGGAAAAATTGTAATCTACCTAAACCTGGTATTATAAATCTTACAGTTCCTATTACTCTGTCACTTTTTATTATTTCATTATCTACTGTAGGATTTGCATCACCTTTTGTTCTAAATGTTATCCCATTATTAGTGTTAAATTTTTCTACTACTCTGTGGGTAACTGGTGTTGTTCCAAATATTTGTGTTTTTTCACTATAGTAAGATACTATGTCACCTTTTTGTATATCTTCTGGATCTTTTTTTAATACAAATACTACATCATATACATTTATATTAGGTGTCATACTTCCACTTATGATTGTATATAAACCTATAGGACTGTTTTCTCCTTTTGCTTGATAGTATTTATTTATTGCTATATAAGTAATCAAAAACAAGCCTATTAGTATTAAAATAGTCATAATACACCATGATATAATTTTCATTACAAAGTTAAAAATTTTATACCCTTTTGTATTCTTCACTCGTATTCACCTACTATAAATTATTATAATAAATATTTTGATTTTATACAAGGTGTTTTGTTATTTTTAATTAGATTTATTTGTTTTAGAGTAAATACATCCACAATAATTTTGTCTATATAAGTTATATTTTTTAGATAGTTCTATTGATTTTTTGTATCCTTCTTTTTTCTTGAAGTCTGAATATAAGAATTTTATATTTAATTCTTCTTCTAGATTCTTTCCTATTTGATTTAATACTTGACTATTTTTATATGGGCTTACTGTTAGTGTTGTTCCAAAGTAGTCATAATTTAATTCTTTTGCTTTTAGTGCTGTTTTTCTTAGTCTTAGTTCATAACATTTATGACATCTATAACCACCTTCTGGTAAGTCTTCTAGTCCTTTTGTAGTACACTTCCATGTTTCGTTATCATAGTCACAATCTAAAAATTCTATGTCTTTGTTAAGTTCTTTTATAAATCTTTTTTGTTCTTCTTTTCTTTTTGTGTATTCTTCTATTGGTTCTATATTAGGGTTATAGTAATATATAGTTATTTTAAAGTTATTATTTAGTCTTTCTATTACTGAAGAAGAACAAGGAGCACAGCAAGAATGAAGTAGTAGAGTTGGTTTTTTGTTTGAACAATCAAGTTCTTTTATTATTTTTTCTAGTTCTAAATCATAGTTTGTTTTCATTGTCTTTTGGCATCTTCTTTTTTTCTTAGTTCAGTGTTTAGTATTTTCTTTCTTAGTCTAAATGTTTTTGGAGTTACTTCTACTAATTCATCTGAGTTTATGTAGTCAAGTGCGATTTCTAGTGTTAGTTGTTTAGGTCTTTTTAAGACTACTGTATGGTCTTTACTTGCACTTCTTGTGTTTGTTAGGTTTTTAGATTTTACTACGTTTACTGCTAAGTCATTATCTCTATTGTTTTCTCCTACAATCATACCTTCATATACGTCTACACCTGGCTCGATAAACATTACTCCTCTGTCTTCTAGGGCACCTAGAGCATATGCAGTACTTTTACCGTTTTCCATTGATACTAGTACACCAAGTTTTCTTTCACCAATATTACTATTTGTAATTGGGCCATATTCTTTGAATGTGTGGTTTATTATTCCGTATCCTTTTGTTAGTATTATGAATTCGTTAGTAAAACCAATTAGTCCTTTTGAAGGAACTACGTATTCTAGTTTAGTGTTAGTGTCACCTGCTTTCATATTAGACATTACACCTCCACGAGGGGCTAGACTTTCTATAACTGTTCCTACTGTTTCATTAGGACATTCGATTAGTACGTCTTCGTATGGTTCGTATTTTATACCATCTATTTCTTTTATTATTACTTCTGGCTTTGATACTTGTAGTTCAAATCCTTCACGTCTCATGTTTTCTATTAATATTGATAAGTGAAGTTCACCACGACCACTTACTATCCAGCTTTCTGCATCGTTTGGTACTACTCTTAGTGATACGTCTCTTTCTAGTTCTTTATTTAATCTTTCTTCTATTTTTCTTGCAGTTAGAAGTGAACCATCATGTCCAGCGAATGGACTAGTGTTTACTCCAAAAGTCATTTGTAGAGTTGGTTCTTCTATTTTTAGTATAGGTAGGGCTTCTTCTTTTCCTACTTCACATACTGTTTCACCTACAGATATGTCAGGTAGCCCTGATATACCTACTATTTCACCTGCACTTGCACTTTCTATTTCTATTCTTTTTATTCCAGTAAAACCAAATAGTTTTTGTACCCTAAATTGTTTTATTGTGCCATCTAGCCTTACACAACTTACCATTTCTCCAACTTTTACTGTTCCGTCTTTTATTGTACCTATTCCCATTCTTCCAACATAATCATTGTAGTCTAGTAAGGCTGGTTGGAATTTTAGTGGTGCATCTATTTTTCCACTTGGTTCTGGAACTGTGTTTATTATTGTTTCAAATATTGGCTCCATAGTATGTTTTTGTGTACTTAAGTCTTCACTATAACTTGATGTTCCGTTTAATGCACTTGCATATATTACAGGGAAATCTATTTGTTCATCAGTTGCACCTAAATCAATAAATAGTTCAAGTACTTCATCTATTACTTCATTTATTCTTACATTTTCTCTATCTACTTTATTTATTACGACTATTGGTTTTAGGTTTGCTTCTAATGCTTTTTTTAGTACGAATCTTGTTTGAGGCATTGTTCCTTCTCTTGCATCAACTAAAAGAATTACACCATCAACCATATGCATTATTCTTTCAACTTCTCCACCAAAGTCTGCGTGTCCTGGTGTATCAACTATGTTAATCTTATAGTCTTTATAGTGAACACCTGTTGTTTTTGCAAGTATTGTTATACCTCTTTCTCTTTCTATATCATTAGAGTCCATTACTCTTTCATCATGAGTTTCGTTATCTCTAAATGTTCCACTTTGATTTAATAATTCATCTACTAATGTAGTTTTTCCGTGGTCTACGTGTGCGATTATTGCTACGTTTCTTATTTTCATTTTTGTCACCCTCTTTTTAAAAACCTAGAGTATTATAACATTATATTTAGTTAAAAGTAAAGAAAAAATGTAACAGATTAGTTACATTTTGGTTTGAACTTTATGTTAATATAATATAGATATAATAAATTAAGAATAAGGTTACCATAAATATTCCTTCTCTTCTTGATAATTCTTTATCACTTCTACCAAATATGTAGAATGAAAGAGCAGCTACTAAGACTACAAGTGAATCAATAAAGTTAAATGCATTAGATGTAATTGAGCCATATACAATTATAGGCAGACCTAAGACTATACATATGTTAAATATATTTGTTCCTATTATGTTTCCAACAGCCATATCGAATTCTCCGTGTTTAGCTGATGTGACTGTCATTGTAAGTTCTGGTAAGCTTGTACCTATTACTATTATAGTCATTGATATTATTTTTTGACTTATTCCTAAAGTTTCAGCAAGTAGTACTGCATTATCAACTACCATATCTGATGCAATTACTATGGCTATTAAACTGAATATTATTAAGAGTACTGAAGATTTTAGAGGGTACTTTGGTTTATCTTTTTCATCACTTTTTGATTTTCTTACTACCATTATTATGTAATATATAAAGAATATGAACCAAGCTATTAGTACCATTGCATCAGCTCTTGATAAACCATTTACAGCTCCTTGCTTAAATAGGCCATCACTTAGTAATATGAAGAAAGCAAATGTTATAAATACTAGAAGTGGTAATTCTTTTTTTATTGTTCTATCTTTTACTTTTATTGGTTTTACTATTGCAGCAATTCCGACTATTAATAGTATGTTAACTATTGAGCTACCTATTACGTTTGCCAGAGTCATATCTACGTTTCCAGTTCTTATACTATTAAATGAGATAGCTAGTTCTGGAGCACATGTTCCAAAAGATGCAATTGTTAAGGCTATTAGCATTTTAGGTACTTTTAGTCTAATAGATAGTGAACTTGCTGCATCTACAAATACATCTGAAAAGAATATTAGTAGAATTAGTCCAATTGTTAATAAAACTATACAGGTAAGTATCATCATTTTAATTCACCCCGTTTTTGTTTTTCTCTTTCAAAGTATTTTAGTAGTTCAGAGACTATTATTATTGGTATAGTTAGGAGTAATAAAATAAATATATGATTTAATGGAATAGGTGTTGTTTCTAGTATGTTTGATAAGAAACTGTTTTCTACTACAAAGAATTCTATTAGTAGTACTATAGATACTCCAAAAAGTAGCATTTTGTTTTCTTTTAATGGCTTTTTAAATATGGATAATGTTTCACTTCTACAGTTAAAGCAGTGGATATTTTGCATGAATACCATTAGAAGTAATATATAACTTCTTGCAGTCGTTATATCTAAAGATAAAACATCTATTAAGTATATCCATACTCCAAATACTATTATTCCCATTGTAAGTCCAAGTAAAACTATTTCATTTATTAATAATCTATCAAAAAGACTTTCATTTGTTTTTCTAGGGTGCATTTTCATTACGTCTTTTTCACCTTTTTCAAAAGCTAAGGCAACGTCTTGTATTCCATCAGTTACTAAGTTTAACCATAGTAGTTGTATTGCTGTAAGTGGAAGAGTATATCCTAGTAAAATAGAGAATATATAAAATACTACTTCACATACAGCACAAGAAAGAAGCATATATGTTACTTTTCTTACATTATTATAAGCATTTCTTCCTTCTTCTACACCACCTACAATTGAAGAGAATCTATCGTCTGTTATTATCATTTGTCCTGTTTCTTTTGCTACGTCTGTTCCACTACCCATAGATATACCAACATTTGCGGCTTTTAATGCTGGTGCATCATTTACTCCGTCACCTGTAACACCAACAAACTCACCTTGTCTTTTATAAGAGTCGACTATTTCAAGTTTTTGTAGTGGAGTAACTCTTGAAAATACTTTTTTTGTTCTTATAAATTCATCAAAACTTTTTTCACCTTTTAGTATTTCTTTTTCTATTACGTCTCCTGTTACTACTTCTACTAAGTTAGTAGCTATACCTAACTCTTTTGCTACTGTAAATGCTGTTAAAGGATGGTCTCCTGTTATCATTACTACTTTTATTCCAGCATTTTTACAAGTAGAGACTGACTCTTTTGCTTCTTTTCTTATAGGATCAATAAATGCTATTAAACCTAAGAAGTTTAGTAAAGGAATATCACTTTCTGTATAGTTTTCTTTTAGGTTAAAGTTTTTTATTTCATTAGAAGCAAAAGCTAATACCCTGTAGCCTTCTTTTGCAAGAAGTTCGTTTTGTTCTTTTATTTTTTCTACATTTAATTCTGTTTCTTTTCCATTTACTATCATATTTTTAGAAAAGTTTAGTATTTTTTCTAGGGTTCCCTTTACACATACATAGTATTTATTATTTTCTTTATAGAAAGATACTGAATAGCCTGCATCTGATTCATATGGAATTCTACCTAATACGTTTTCTTTTAGATTTTTTATATTTAAATTATTTTTATAACCTAAAGAAAGTAATGCTATGTCCATTGAGTCACCATAACTTATCCATTCACTACCTACTTTTTCTAGGTTTGCTTCGTTATTGTATACTCCTTCTTTTACTAGCAAGTCTATTTCACTTAAGTTATCTCCTTCTATTTTACCAATTCCATTATAGCCACTTCCTGTTACTTTGTATTCTTTTCCACTTGGAAGTAATATTTTTTTTACTGTTTGTTCATTTATTGTAAGTGTTCCTGTTTTATCACTAGCTATTACTGTTGCTGAACCTAATGCTTCTACTGAGTTTAGTTTTTTTACTAAGACATTTCTTTTAGCCATTTTGTTAGAGGCAATTGAAAGAGATAATGTAAGTACTACTGGAAGGCCTTCTGGAATAGCAGAAATTGATAAAGCTATTACTAGAAAGAATATTTCTCTTGGAGCATAGTTTTTTGTGTATAATACTATTCCAATAAGTAAGGCTATTACTGATACTAAAATACCTAGTTGTTTTGTGAATTTTTTCATTCTTATTTGAAGAGGAGAAGGTGTTTCTTCTTTTGTTAATACTTCTTTTGCTAGTCTACCTATTTCAGTAAATGCTCCAGTTTCAACTACTATTCCTTTTGCTCTTCCTCTCATGACAGATGTACCAATATAAGCCATGTTGGAGCGGTCATTTATTACTACTTCTTCAGTTATTACTTGACTTGATTTTTCCCTTGCAAATGATTCACCTGTTAATATAGATTCATCTATACTTAAGTTTTGTGCTTCTATTATTCTTATATCTGCTGGTACTTTTGTACCTGACTCCATTAAAACAATATCTCCAGGGACTAAATCTTCAGCATTTATTACTAAAGTTCTTCCATTTCTTATTACTGTTGCTTCTATTTTCACTAAACTTGCTAGTGCTTCAGCATTTTTACTACTTTTCCATTCTTGTACAGAACCAAGAAGTGCATCTAATACTACAACTACAAATATGAATATTCCATCTAAAGTTTCACCTACAATGAATGATAAAACCATGGTTATTAAAAGTATTATGACTATTGGACTTTTAAGTTCACTAAAAAATACTTCTATAAATGTTTTCTTTTTTCCTTTAGGAAGAACGTTTTTTCCATTTATTCTAAGTCTTTCTTCTGCTTCTATATCAGTTAGACCAGAAGTATTAGTATTTAATTTTTTTAGTATTTCATTTTCTTTTAGTAAGTACCATTCTTCTTTCATCATAAGCTCCTTTATTATTCTTTTTTAATTTTATCAAATTAGTTAAGTAAAGTAAATTAAATAGAAAAGAAAAAATAGCAATAAATATTGCTTCACATTATTAATACAATATATTTATAAAATCCATTACTTCTTTTTTTATCCCAAACATATCAGCATATTGGGATAGTTTTATAAGATTTTTATCCTTTCTTTTTATATATTCTCTTATAGAGTATTTAACGTGTTCTAAATCCATTCTTTTTCTAGAACGAATTATGTCACATATACACCTTTCTATATCGTAAGCTTTTACAATATTTCCTGAAGGTGTTTTTACTTCTACTATACCGATATTGTAAAATTTTTCATCTACATAAAAAACATTATGTTCTTTTAATTTAGGGTTATTATATTTTTTTGTTACAGTAATATCAAAACTATTACCTGGAGCTTTAATTGATAGATTATGAAAATAAAGTGCAGTCATATGTGAATATATAATCTTGGGTGTTGTTAGACTTAAAATATAATAAACATCTTCTATTTTATCAATATCAATATAAACACCTTTTGCTACTTTCTCAATAATTTTTTTCTTTTCCATAATAGATATATAGTTTCTATTTATTCCTAAACTTTCTATAAATCTTGTTGTTACATAACCATTATTTTTTTTCATTACATCTTTTATAATTTCAAAATAACTTTCAGATATAAATTCTTTTTTCGAACTAGTATTCATAACTTCACCTTTTTATCATTCATACGGATATTTTAACATTTATCCGTATGAATGTCAACTATATTTTTACTCATAATTAGCATCACTTACCATTTTCATTACTTTTTTATTAATTCCCATTTCTTTTGAATATAGAGATAGTTTAGATAGATTTTTTTCTTTTGAATTAACATAATTTTTTATTGTCTTTTTTACTTGTTCATAGTCCATTCTATTAATAGATCTTATAATATCACAAATACATCTTTCTCTATCATAAACTTTTACAATATTACCATTTAGTGTTTTAACTTCAGTTAGTCCTAGTTTATAAATATCATCTGAAACATAGAATATGTTACATTTTTCATTTAGTTTATCTATATGGTAACTTTGAGGAATGGTAATAGTAAAATTATAAGGTATTTCTTCTGTAAGGTTATAAAAATAAAGTGCATTCATATGAGAAAATATTGCTTTTTTATATTGACTTTGAAATATATAAAAATCATCTATAAAAGAATCAGTAGATACATAAATGCCTCTAGAAATTCTTTCAATTATATTATTTTTTTCTAGTTCATTTAGATATTGTCTACTAATATTAAGTGGTTCAAGCATTTTTGTAAAAATTACTCCATTATTAACTTTTATTATTTGTTTAATAACATCTGTCATTATTTTATTTTTCTTTTTTGGAAAAGAAGAATAAAATTGTTCTATTATTTTAGATATATCATGTTTTTTAATTTCTTCCATTTTAAAATTTATAGAATTAAAAGTTTCTATATAATCTTTTATAATTTTATTATCAATTTTAAATTCTATTTTTTCATTCATAAAAGTCACCTCTTTATAAAACAATCACACTGAAATTATAACATTTTTCAGTGTGATTGTTAACTAATTTATTTTAATTCTCATTTCATATTTTTGCCACTTGTGTCAAAAAAATGCAACGGGTTTTATTTGTTAGTATAGTTATAGTATTCCATTTCTTGTAGTTCTTCACTTAGATTTTCTAATTCTTCAATACTTCCTTCTTCTATTAGAATCTCTTCTATTTCAGTTATTAAACTATTTATAGAACTGTAATTTTCATAATCTATGTTATATCTTTTTAATACATCTATCCAAGAATCTCTTAATACTAAACCATTTTTTCTTTTTTTAGGTATGTTTTTATCAATGTCTATTTCTTCTACTAAATCATTTATGTTATATTCTTTTCCATTTATAATCATATATACCTCTTATCTATTAGATTTCATTGGGTTAAATCTTATATTATCATTATCTATTACTACTACTTTTCTTTTTCTTTTCATAAATTCTTCTCTTCTATATGGGTTATCAATATTACCAGCTACTTCTATGTAGTCTACTGGTAATGTATTTATGTTTTCATCTCCATCAACTAGTAAACCACAGTTTTCTAGTTTATCATCATCCCAGATTAATCCTTGATCATATAAATCTTTTTTTAGTTCATCTCTTTCTTCTTCTGTTACATCTCCTACAAGAGCGTATTTCATTATTTCTACATAAAATAAGTCTTCTCCATTTATATTATGTTCTAGTTTTCTTAATAAAGATGCAAGTATTCTATGATTTATGTATATTTTTCTATTATGTCTTGTTTCACCAAACTTTATTACTAAATCTCTTATTTTAAATACAAGACAAGTAGAGCCTCCACCAATCATTTTTATGTTTCTTGATGATATTTGTCTTTCACCTAACATATTTCTTAAATATTTAGCTGCGATTTGTTCATTATCATTTTTTAATAGTTTACCTATTATTGTACTTCCTTTAAATATTTTACTACTTATTACATCTATATCATATAATTGATAACATTCTATTAGTGTTGATATTATTCTATGGTTTTCTTGTAAGTATAAATTAAAGTCAGGGAATATATAAAAATCAAATAGTATTACAGATGATACATCTGTTTCTTTTGTTTCTAATTCATCTAATATTTTTTTAAATAATTCTTCTTTAGTTAATAAACCATTAGTTATCATATTTTTATATTCTTTTAATAGCATTATTATACTTTTACTAGAAAATATTTCTTTTATTGTACTGTTTATTAATTTTTCACATTCTTCATAAGATATTTTGGCTATTTTTAAAGTTAGAAGAGTAAAATAATTATACATATCATAGTCTATTCCACATCTATAAATTATTTTACGTTTATCTCTTTCTATTAATTTTCTTATTTCTTCATCATTTATAAATAATGTTACTAATATAAATAATTCTTCAGATGTAAGTTTATCTATGAAATTTATATCTGTATCCCATAAATTTTTTATTATATCTTTGTTATCTTTATATTTATCCATATGTATTCCTCTTAATTTGGTATAATACCATATTAAGTACATATTGTCAAAACTATATTAATGTTTTAAATATATAAAAATATGT
>CANPXI010000024.1 GCA_947585885.1 uncultured Bacilli bacterium | reverse complement strand
ACTTGTTCTTCCCATTGTTGTTGAATATTTATCTTTTAACATTTCTACTACAAATGAAAAATCTACCATTTCATTTAATTGTCTCCAAAAATTATCTTCTTCTATTAATATATCGTATAATTCTATATGCTTACTAAAACTTAATTCTAATTGGTTACTTCTTTTTAACATATTATCACCATTGTCCTTATACATAAATTATACTAAATTAAAAGACTACTGTCTTTCTTTACAGTAATCTTTGTCTACTTTTTCAGCAGGCTCTATTTTTTATACGACTTTTTTTCCGTTAGTTATATTCTATTAAATTGATTTTTCTTATTTAATATTAATATTGTAATTGCTGCAACTGCTAGTATACAAGCACCGAAGACTACATAGTCAGCAATACCAGTGTCTGGGTTAACAGGGTTAGTAACAGCTTCTTTTAATATCATTATTCTTGGCATACATAATTCGTCAGTTGGTTCTCCAGAATCTGTATTTTTAGGATAAGTACCAATTTGTTCTCCAGATTGAGTTACTATTATTTGTTTATTTGTTTTTAATGTTAAATTATCAACTATACTTGAATCAACTACACTTTTTAGTTTTAGTGTATAAGTTAATTTAACTACTTTATTAGAAGTTATGTCACCTGCTTCCCATATTACTTTATTATTTTCAAATTTAACTTGTCCTAAATCAGTAGTTAAATCAACAATATCAAAGTTTTGTAATAATCTTTCATGATATGAAATAGTTGTTGCTATTGCTGATTTTAAGCTAGGTAGGTAAGATGTAACTTTTGTTAGATAACTACTTATATTTAATTCTTCTTTTAAATTATCTTTGTAGTCTGCATCTTTAAATGCAGAGTCAAAGTTAGTTGTTTCATCTGACATACCAATAGAGTAAGCTATAACTTTGATTTTTTTCTCTTTTAGTTCATTTATTTTTTTTGTTAATTCTTCAGTATTACTAGGTATTTGAGAAGTAAATACTACTATAACTTTGTTATCTGCTTTTTCAGTAAATTTACTTTCAGCTTCTTTTATAGCATTTAGTAAATTCTCTTCAGTATCATTAGTCTCTGTATTTTTAATTCCTTCTAATTGTAATTCAATATTTTCTGTGTCTAATGGTACTGTTGAAATATTTCCATTGGATGTTGTTACTATTCCTTGACTAATAGCATTATATCCTTCAAGGACTTTTGCTGGTTCTTTAATTTTATCAATAAGATCATTTCTCTTATCTTTTATTTTAGAACTATTGTCAATTACGTAGAATATTTCAGTATTTTTTGAGTTATCTATAATTATTTCAATAGCAATTTTACCATTAACTAAATCACTTTTTGATTGGTTAATTCTATTAGTGATATGCATACCATCTTCACTTAGTTGTTTAGATAAATTGTTATTATCTACAATTTTAACTCTGTCACTTGCAGCACTTAATGGTGTTACGTTTAGTAGACATATTCCAACCATTAATATGCTAGCTAATAATTTTTTCATTTTATGTTTCCTCCTTATTATATTTTCATTATACCACTAACTTTTATAAAATCAATTAAAAAGGAACTTTATTAACACTAAATATTGTGTTATTATTAATTATAGTAAAGGAGAATATTTATGAGAGTAGTTAACGTAATAATTGGTTATGATTCTTTTATAATTAGTGAAGCTAATGTTAAGAGTAATTATAATAGTAATAAAATTGTAAATGATTCTCTTTATTATACAAAAAAATATATTAATAGAAATAAGGATAAAGTAGTAAAAAGTTTAAATATAGGTAGTATTAATAAAGTTAAATATGAAGACTTTGGTTCTTTTTTAGCAATTGGTGATTTACTTAAATTTAAAACAGTTATTTTTAACATTAAAAAGTCAGTACCTACTAGTGTTTTAGATAAACTTTTATTAAACGATAACTTAGAAAAAATTGAATGTTATTTTATGCCTAGTGATTATGTTCATAAGTTTGCAGAAAAGAATGTAAGTATTAAGTTTAATAATGATATGTCTTTTAATTTAGAGTTTGTTAGAGATAATAAGTTTAAAGATTTAAAATCAATTTATTATAAAAAGAAGATTAGTTTTTATAGTAGTGATGAAGTTTTTAAAAATTTAGAAGAGTTTTTAAAAGTTAATAGTTCTTTAAAGTTAATTGATCTTTATTATTATAGTGATGAAGTTATAGAGTATATTACTGATATGTTAAAAAAGTATAAATTTAAAGATGTAAATATTTTTATTCATCAAGATGAGTCTAATGTTTTAAGTTTAGGGAAAAGTAATAGTTATTTAAAGAAACTTAATAAGAGGTATAGTGGTAAAGATAAGAAACTTATTAATATTGTTTATTCAGATAAGTTTTTTAGAAATAATATTTTTAAAGAGTTAACTTTTAATGGACTTAAGTTTTCTATGGTTATAATACTATATAT
The DNA here is from genome assembly GCA_947585885.1 of uncultured Bacilli bacterium. Lineage (GTDB taxonomy): Bacteria > Bacillota_I > Bacilli_A > RF39 > UBA660 > MGBC139354. The sequence goes on along the minus strand of CANPXI010000024.1, from coordinate 8,886 downwards.
AGGTTTTGTTTTTGTTATTTCTGAAAGATATCATGAATATATTAGTATGTTAAATTTAAGACTTATTGAAAATACTTTGGCTAGTGAAGAAGTAGAGATAGATGAGATGGATGATAGTGAAGTAGAAGCTCCAGAAGTGCCTGAGCCAGTTCAAACACCTGAACCTGAAAAAAAGGAAGAGTATGTTAATTATTATGCAAATATTCCGACTACTTTTGATAAGTTAACTAAAATTAATAAAGATGTGGTAGGATGGGTTAAGGTTAATAATACTAAAGTTAATTATCCTGTTACACAATCTTATGATAATAAATATTATTTGACTCATGATATTTATAAAAATTATATTATTACTGGATGGGTTTTTATGGATTATAGAAATAATTCAAAAGAACTAGATAGAAATACTATTATATATGGACATAATTTAATTAGTAATTATATGTTTGGAGATTTAAAGAAAACTGTTTATTATTCTTGGTATACTAATAAAGATAATCAAATTATTACATTTAATACTTTGAATAGAAATATGAAGTTTCAAATATTTTCTATTTATACTACAAATTATACTAATGATTATATGACAACACAATTTTTTGATGATGCAGAGTTTATGAAGTTTCTTAATATGGTTAAGAAAAGAAGTATGTATAACTTTAATGTAAATTTACATGATTACGACAAAATATTAACACTTTCTACTTGTACTGGAAGTAATAACAGGAGATTAGTTATACATGCAGTAATGGTTGATGGATAATTCTTTATTTATAATTTAATTTATATTATAATATTAAAATGTGTTCTAATTTTAGAGGTATAAAAGGAGGACGATTTATATGGTAAAAGGTATTCTTAATGCTAAAGAATTAGCTTGTTATATTATAAATTATAATAGAAAGAAATTTTCTAGTGAGACTAGTCCAATAAAGTTACAAAAGTCTTTATATTTTTGTTTTGCTTATTGGGGAGGTTTTGTTAGAAAGAGTAAATCTTTTAATACTGAAGTTAAAATTGATAAAAGTGAATGGCTTTTTAATGAGGATATAGAAGCTTGGGTATATGGGCCTGCCCTTCCTGAAGTTTATCACGAAGGAGAAAATATTGTTAATTTTAATAATGAAAATTTATTTGATGGTAATTTAGATGTTAAGAATTTTCTTGATGGAATACTTGATGAGGTTTTAAAAGTATCAGATTTTAAATTGGTGGAAATATCTCATTCAGATAGTTGTTGGAAAAAATATTTTAATCCTAATTCTTCCAAACATAATAATGTTATTAATAAGGAAGATATAATAAATTTATATGGAGTAAATTCTTGGTAAAATAAAAGACTTCGAGTTGAAGTCTAATTTTTATTTATCATCCAATTATTAAATATGTCTGCATTTGAACTTGATGGAGGAGGACTTGCTTTTTCCATTTTTACAATCATTGGTATTTTTAATATTCTACCAAATGCTACACAAGTACCTGGTTGTAAACTTTTTTGTTTTTCAACTATATCTGCTGACATATTAGGTATCATTTTAGTTATGTATTCTAGGTCTTGTGGGTGAGTTATTTTAAATATTATGAAGTTATCTGCTTGGCTTATTACGTTACCGTTTAAGTCTGTTGGTCTTTGTGTGATTAAATCAAGTATAACTCCGTGTTTTCTTCCTTCTTTAGCAATACGTTCAAATATGTTATATCCTAGAAGTTCTATATCGTCTCCATCTTTTACATATCTATGTGCTTCTTCTAGTACTATATGAATAGGTATACTTGCACGAGGTTCATTGGTTTTACCAAATGTTAGGAATATTCTACTAAATATTTTAGTTATAGTTCTTGCAAATCTATCATCGACGTCTTCTAGATTGATGTTAACAAGTTGAGCTTTTTTACCATCTCTAGTAGTAAGTAAGTAACCAATAAAATCTTTTAGACTATTATATTTTTTATCTGTAAAAAATTCTGCATTAGAGCTATTTATAAGATTATGTAATTTAACTTTAAGACTTATTGCTTCATCATACATATCTGCATTTAGTAAGTATCTTTCACTAAATAGTGTGAAGTTAAGAGCAACTTCTAGTTCTTTAAGTCCATATGTTACATTAGTTGTATCTATATCCCATTTCTTATCATCTTGTATAAAGCTTTCTATATATTCAGAAATTATTGTTCTTTCTGCAAATCTTCCTTCAGAGTCTATATCAAAGCAATGACGAAATACTCTTGTAAAACCTACACCAGGAACTATAGCATTAAGACTTATTTCATTAGTGTAAGTGTTAGAAACTATATCAAATATTTGGTCTCTTATTTTTGCACTTGTTTGGTTAGTGTACATTATTGAAGTTATTGCTTTAGCAAGTAAGTGATTTTTATATTCATTTACTTCTTTACTATTACTTGCAAATATTTTAGCAAGTTCAACTGCACTTTCTATTATAGATATTTGGCTATATTTAGTTGCATCTAATAAATTTAGTATGTCATCTATTGTTAGAAGTGAAACTGGTACTTCTAGTTTTGCTTCGTCTTTTAGTCTTTTGTTGGTTGTTATTAATTTATAATGTAAGTTAGGATTTATTTTGTCAAGATCCTTAAATGCATTTATATATTCACCAAATGAATCAAATATAAACATATTAGCGCGATATGGAAGAGATGGGGTGCTATAAACATTTTGTATTATTCTACATATTCCATAAGTTTTACCTGCACCAGAGTTACCAAATATTGCTGTGTGGTTACTAAATAAATCATTTATGTTAACTTTTATAGGGTAGTCTTTATAAAGAGGAGAAAGTCCTAGAGTGAATGATTTATCGTCTCCTCCAACTAATATTGCAAGTTCACGTTCATCTATTATTCTTACTTTAGCATCTAGTGTTGGCTTTTTTAAAAGTCCACCAATAAAACTTGTTTCTGTCATTTCACCTAGAAAGTTTATTTTGGCAGTTCCATCACCAATATCTTCAACTTCACCTAATATTTTTTTATCATCGTCAACAAATACTACGTGCATATTAAGTAAGTCACCTACTAGTTTTTTATCCATTTCAATATTAACTACTGCAGAGTTTTTATTTATTGCTTTAATATTTCCAAACATTCTAACCACCTTTTATTTTCTATTTAATATTATCATAATTATTATGTTTTTTCTATTTACATTGTGTTAACGTAAATATACATTTTATGATTTTTATTTTATAAAAAATAGTTCTTTACATTTAAGGTCATTAATATATATAATGTAGTTACAGGGTATGAAAGGAAATGAAAATATGAACGAAGATACTTTAAAAAGCTTAAAGAGGGGATTTGGTAAAAGAGCAGTATCTACATTTCTTGCAGGAACTTTACTTTTTTCTAGTGGTGGTATAGTTAAAGCTAACGCTTACTCATTAGATAAACCTGATATGACTTATGAGGAATTTGTAAATTATGAAGACGTTAAAATCTTTGTTAATGGTAGACTTGTTGAATTTAATGAAGAAACTGGTAGACCATTTATTGATGACGGAACAACTTTTATTCCTCTTAGAGCTATAGGTGAAGTGTATAATGCGTATGTAAGTTGGTCAGGAGAGTTAAGAACAGCTTATATTTCTAAACAAGGTAAATCACTTAGTGTACCTATTGGAGAAGATACAATTAGTTTAACACCTGACTTAAATGCTGATTTGTTTTTAAGAAAAGATAAGATTATTAATCTTACTAGAAAGTCAGTTGTTGTTAATGGAAGAACTTATTTACCATTAAGGGCAATATTTGAAGCTTTCGGGTCTGAAGTTATTTGGACAGGAAAAGATAGAATAGTTATTGTTCATGATGATTATGAAAAAAATTCAGATTATATAGATTTTAAAGATAAAAAAGTTATTGAAATGAAAGATGTTGATGTTGATAAAAAATATAGTGAGATTTTATTTGATGGTAATGAGATTACAAATGATTATTTAAAAATTCTTAAAAATTGTAATGATTATAAAGTTATTGTAGATGATGATAAACTAGTGGTTTTTTCTTATCAATATTTGATGGACTTAAATTATCTTTATAAACAACATACTTTAAGAAAGAATGATTATACAGAACAATATAATTATGATTTATGGAGTATTAGTGAAAAAGATTATGAATTTTTGCAAAATTTAGATACTATAAATAATTATACAACTAATATTTATTACTATATTTCTAATATGGATCACTATGGAAATCATTATTATTTAAAATATGCTAGTGATAGTGATGTTTTTAGAAAAGCTATTTCTATAGCAGATGAGATAGTAAATGAAATTAAAAATAAGACTGATGATACAAAAGAAAGAATTATACTTGCACATGACAAGATATGTTCTATTTGTACTCCTGATGTAGGTGATGATGGAATTTATAGTGGATTTGAAATGACTGCTGTTTTTGTTGATAAACTTTCAGCTTGTCAAGGATATTCATTAGCTTTTAAATATTTAATGGATAAACTAGGTATACCTTGTGTATGTATGGGTGGATTTGTTAAAAATAGTACGATACCACATGCTTGGAATGAAGTTTTTTTAGATGGTGAATGGAAAACTGTAGATGTAGAGTTTGATGATATTACTCATGGAAAAGGGCGTTTTCTAAAGGGTGATTTTGATGATTTTGCTAATCAATATTTTGAAATAAATGATAGAGATCAATCTGATATTGAGACAATTAAATACACTTTAAAATTTAGTGATTAATAGGCACGTTTAAAAACGTGTTTATTTTTTTTCACATTTATGTTATATTTTAAAGTAGGAGAGTGTGATATGAAAAAGATTGCATTTGTATTAATTTGTTTTTTTGGGTTTATAAATATTTATAAAGCGGAGTGTACTTATAAAGATGTAACAGAATTAAGCGGGGTAGCTTCATATGTAAAGAGTGATTATAGCTATAATAATAGTACTAAAAGATTTGATTTAATCCTTTTAAATGTTCCTGATCAACTTTATGTTCAAGTTAATAATAAGAATTATAATTCTAGTAATAATGAAGTTAAGATTTCTGGATTTAAAGATGGAGAAGAAGTAAGTATAGATGTTCTTGCTTCATCTAAATCTTTATGTGTTGATGAAAACTTAAGAACTATTAAATTTACTTTTCCATATGTTAATAATTTCTATGGAAGTAATGAATGTTTAGGTCATGAAAATTTAGATGTTTGTAAATATAACTTTTTACCTTATCAAGTTGATAAAGTTTCTTTTGATAGAATGATTAGTAATGATTTTGTTGTTTCAGATGATGTAATAGATGAAGAGGAAGAAAAAAATATAGAAGTAGAAGATAAGATGACTTTTAAAGAGGCTACTTTATATTATGGAGAAATTATTGGTATTCCTGTTTTATTAGTTTTAATTAGTGGAGGACTTACATTTGGAGTATGTAGTATTATTTATAGAAAAATTAAACACGGTTTATAGTGTACAACTGTGATTTTTTTTGTTATAATGATATTAATAATAGTGAGGTGTTAAATGAAAAAGATAATGATTTTTACATTTTTTATGTTTCTTCTATCATTTAATATGTCTTATTTAAAGGCAGATTGTGATGATGCAATTTCTGAAGCAGCAGGAGTTTATGAACAAGTTCTAAATTTAGATACAGAAGAAGTGACTACTGTAAGAATGAACATTAATAATTTAGGAGAAAACGTATATATAATGGTTTTAAATGATTATGATGATAGTAAAGTAACTTATCATTATAAAGATATAAATGAGGACGGAGTTATAAGTTTTGATACTTTAGATGTTAATACAAATATTAATTATATTATTAGGGTATATGCAGAAGATAATACCTGCGGAACTGAACCACTTAAAACAATTAATATTACGACTAGTAAATATAATGAACACTCAAAGAGTACTGTATGTGATACTCCATATGAGATAGAGATGTGTGGTGCTTTTTATGATGTGGGAAATATGGACTTAGATGAGTTTAATAAAAGGGTTACTGAACTTATAAAAAAAGAAGAAGAAAAAAGTTCACCTAGTTCATTTATGGATTTTGTAAAAAAATATTATCTATTTGTATTAATTCCTGTACTTATTGTTATTATAGTATTTGTTGTTAGAATAATAATTCTTAAAAGGGGGAAGAAAAATGATTAAGAAATTATTAAGTTATTTAGGAATATTAGGGGTTTGTTTAATTTTACCTATGAGTTTAAAAGCAGAGTTAAAAGACACATATTATATAAAAAGTAATGGTTATGCTGCACCTTTATTTTCTAATTATAAATGGTATGAAAATGCCAAAAGTGGATATTTAACTTCTAGTGAGCAAAAAGGTAAAAATAATCTTACTTGTAGTAAAACTGATGTACAAACTTGGTATTATAGTTATAGTACTTTTTGTGGAGTTGACAAATCAAAATTAACTAAATTAAATCAACAATCTTTAAAGAGTTGTAGTTATAACTTTGGAGGAATAGGTAAAACAAAATCTGCTTCAGAAAGTAGTTGTTTCAAGGTTGCAAATGGTCAAAAAGGTACTTGTACTAAAAAAGATGGAACAACAACTAAATTTTTAATAGGAAGTTCTAACATAGGATATAATACAACTTCAGGACTAGATACTATAAATCAAAATAAAGGTGGCGTTTGGGCTAAAAGCAACCCAGATACTAAGTATTATAATTCAAGTAGTTATAAGAAATATAAATGTCAATGGGGTGGTGAATATGTAACTTCTGAAAAGAAACTTGTTCAAAATGTTTATGATTCTACAGTAAATGAAGTTACTGCTTATTGTATTCACCCAGGACAAAAATTTGAAGAAGGAAATTATGTTAAAGTAGGAACTTATGATGTTTCTAACTGTAAAAAGAGTAATTCTTCTTATTCTTGTGGACTTGCGGCTATTGTTATGAAAGCTGAAGAAGACTATGGAGCTGAATATTTAACTACATCTACAGCCTTAAGGTTATGGGCTGCTAAATATAATGAAGGTGATGGATGGTGGGATAGTCAAACATCAACACAATATGAAAAATCTGGAATATATAAGATAACTCAACAAGCTGTTGATGGTGGATATACTGGTTCAAGTACAAAGCCTAGTACTTTGGGTGTAATTTATGCAAATAGTAGTAGTTTAACTTCATTACAAAATGCGATTAAAATTTATAATGAAGTAAAAGATGGTTTTGATATTTGGACACCAAATCTTAAATATGTAGGGTATGGAGATTATGATTCAACTACAGGCACTGTTCCAGTTACAATTGAATCTAATTTTGATGCTACTACAGCGATTATTAGCATTTCAGCAAGCGGAATTGGAAATATTACTAATTATACATTCAGTACTTGTCAAAGTGATTCATCAAAATATTGCTTTGTTATAAATATTCCTATTAGTATGGATAAATTAAAAACAGGATTAAAGACTAATGTAAATATTAAGTTTAGACATCCTGGAGATATAATATCACAAGTTGGATTATATAAAGCAAAAAATAACCCAGATGAAAGACAATATATGGTTATATTTGATAAAAGTTCAAATTCTAGTGGTTATATATTTCCAATTTCAATTGATCCACCTGTTTGTGAATTTAAAAATGGTAAATGGTATGATAATGCAGGAAAAGAAACAGATTATGAAGGATATAAAAATTCATGTTTGTGTATAGAAGATCCAGATAATCCGGGAGACTTTTATGTTACATATCCAGATGATGGACCATATGATGAGAATGATGATTATTATTATGAGAAATGTGAAAAAATAGTTTGTCCTGATGATGGACCAAGTGATGAAGATATGCCAGAAGATTGTGAAGAAGATGGTAATACTGGTACAGTTGCTGATCCTGAAATGTGTAATATTATGAATAGGGAAGACTCAAATTATAAGACGGAATATGGAAACGAGTATTGTACTATTTATTGTAGAGAGACAATGAATTTTACATTTATGGATAAAGAAACTGCAATTGCTGGTAGATTTTTCCAACATAGTGTAGGTGCTAAATATTCTGATAAAGGTTATTTAAGTACAGTAGTACTTTCTAGTAGACAATGTACTTCAGATATAGATTATGATAGATGGGAAAAAGATTATATAGCTGCTAATGATAAAGTAAGAACTACTTGGAATGAATATAAGAGAACAGAATCTAGAAAGAATCACGAAGTAGTACACCGTGAATCGCAATATTGTTCTGGTTCATCTAGTTGTGGTAGTTGCTGTAGTTATAGTTGTAATTGCTCAACTACAACTGATGAAGATGGAAAATCACACACATCCTGTGATACTTGTTATGAGTCTGGACCAGGATGCTCTCCTACAACACTTAGTTGGACTTGGTATGAATGGGTAAATGCATTATATAATTCTACTGATGCAAATGGTAATGAAAGTAGGAATAATGCAAGTGGACAATCTGGTAGTAGTAGCTATAGTTGTTCTAGTTCAACTTGTGGTGGTTGTGGATATTATACTAGTCCTGGTACTGCAGAAAGTGTAGCTAAAACCCCTTATGATCAAGCTGTAAAAGCTAGAAATGAATTAGTTGATAAGATAGAAAGTTGTAATTTTGTTGAAGGTTCTACTGCGTATAAAGAAATAATGAAGTATAAGACAGGTAATATTGTTGATATAGATTATGATGAAAATACAGAATATAATGAAGGATATGATATAGATATTGCTAATGAATATACCGATAATACTGTAGTAAAACGTGGATATGCAACAGTTAGTGCTGCTTATGGAACTAATAGAAGATGGAATCAATATTGTGGTGAAAGTTGTGATAATGATTTGGCAAAGTTAAGTGATAAGAGTAATGATAAACATTTATTATATTGGGAATGTACAGGTTCAGAA
>CANPXI010000023.1 GCA_947585885.1 uncultured Bacilli bacterium | reverse complement strand
CCACTTATAAACACTTATTATTATACACTAAATTATTAATTGAAAAGATTTTCAATAATAAAAGCAAAAAATGTGAAAGACTAAAGCAAAAACCAATTTCTATTATTTAAGAAACTGGCTTTTATTTAAAATCTATTTATTAAGTATCGCATCTATTGGTTTCATCTTAGAAATCTTAAGTAGTGGTAATATACTTGAAATAATTGTAAGTAAGAATACTACAATATAAATAACTAAGAATTGTCTAATACCAACAACAAATGGTGTAGTTAAAGTATCCATTATTCCCATTATAAACTTATTCATAAAGTTAGAAACCACTACAAGTAATATAGATGCAATAGTACCACTTATTACTGATAAACAAATAGCTTCCCATAAGAATATCTTAATGACATCCATACTTCTTGAACCAAGTGCTCTTAAAACACCAATTTCTTTCTTCCTATAAGTAATACTTGTGAACATAAAGTTAACAATTAAGAATACAGTAAACACTAAGAATACCAAACTTACATAAAATGCAATCTTAGCAAACATATTAAACGCAGAAGCTTCACCATATAGAATTTGACTATAACTAGACTTTACTCCAAATTTATTTTCATATGGATACATATCACTTATATTCTTTATATCTTTTTTATCGCTTGCTTTAAACAACACACTAGTTTTTTCAAAAGGTTTCTTTACATAATCTTTAAATTGACTTTCTGAAAAATAACTATCATATGTATAACAAACATTCTCACTACACTCATCATCAATAAATACTCCGACAACTTTAATATTATCAAACTTTTTATAAATAACTTCGTTATAATCAAGTGAAAATACTAGTTTAAGGTTTTTACCAACAACACCTTTTTCTTTAATATAATTAGCCTTAAATTTCTTATTTAATTCGTCATAATTTGAATAAAAACCATAACTATTATTATTTACATAATTATTTAAATCATTACTATAACTCTCATAATCATCTACTATACTATCAATACTAACAATAGCCTCGTTTTCTTTTAAACTACTTGTCTTTTTCCAGAAGAAATATATTCATCCTTTTTAATTCCATCTATATTAATATCTGTATAAAATTTAAAAGTAACCAAATTTTCCTTTTTAACATTATCTATAAAACTATCACTAACATATATCTTTCTAGTATAATTTTGAACATAATACTCATCTTTATTAGATTCAAAATTTACAATACCTACTATCTTTACTTTACCAACTTCACCAAAATAATAATTATATTTTGAGTTTACTATCTCTTCATAACTTTTTGGTTCAAAAAGATTAGATTTCTTAAATTCAGTATTAACTACTGTTTCATAAACTTCTATACCATTCTTAATAATATTATCGGCTAAATAATTAGAAATAACTATCTCATTCGCATTTTCTGCGCCTCTTCCAGTAATCTTTTCTTTAAAAAGATCACTTATTTTATCTACTGCAACAACTTCTAAACCAGATGAACCAAAATAATTCTCTGAATCATTTCTTTTAACATGTAACACATCACTTATATTACACTCGTCATAACACATCTCGCTATTAAAACTATAAACAGAATAACCCTTTTTACCTACTTTATCTATAATACTCTTTTCATCTTTTGAATTAAGTTCCATTGCTTTATAGCCATAAATGTCATATTCATCTTCTAAAGGAAGCTTATTTTCTACCTCAATCAAATTATCATTCCTACTATTCATAACATTAGATTGTGTAACACCAAAGTCATAACTTGATAAAGTATCAGATGCACTTAAAAATCCAAGAGTAAATATCATAAGAATAATAGTAAACACTAACTTAACTTTCTTATGTTTTAAACTACCAAACCCTAGTTTTAAACTTTCCTTAAAAGGAAGTTTAGATTTAATAGAATCATAACTTACCTTTAAATTCTTACTTTCTTTTACTTCTTTGCTATCATTAATAACATTCCCGTCTTTTATTTCAATAATTCTGTCTCCATACTTCTGAGCAGACTCCACGTCGTGAGAAACAACTACAACAAGTTTTTCTTTAGAAATCTCTTTTAAAAGTTCCATAACTCCTTTACCAGTAGAACTATCTAAATTTCCTGTAGGTTCATCTGCAAAAATAATCTTAGGATTTTTAATAAGTGCTCTTGCAATAGCCACCCTTTGCTTTTGACCACCAGAAAGTTCATTAACTTTTCTCTTCTTTAAGTCTTTTATATCAAGCCTATCTAAAAGTTTATCAACTTCACTTTCATTAACTTCCTTTTGTTGAAGTTGTAAAGCCAAAACAATATTTTCATAAACATCATAATCCTCTAAAATATTAAATTCTTGAAAAATAAAACCAACATAAGTATTTCTATAAGAATCATAATCAGCTTGATTAAAATCCTTACTATTTTTCCCTAAAATATACATTTCCCCTGAGTCATACTTATCAAGTCCACCTAAAATATTAAGTAAAGTTGATTTACCACTTCCACTTTTACCTAATATAAAAGTCATACCTTTGTCCTCTAAAGATAAAGTTACATTATCAAGAGCCCTAGTATTCTTTCCTTTCTTAGACTTATAAGTTTTACTAACATTCTTAAGTTCTATCACTATAAAATCACTCCTATATCACATATCAATTATATCATTAATATTATAAAATATCATCATATACAATTAATATATGTTACTTCAAAATTTATTAACATTTACTATAAAAAATAATAACACACATATATTTGTTATACAAGTATTTTTAAATAAAATTTTTTTATCAAAAAAACACCTCGGTCGAACCTGCATTTGGACATATTTTTATACCAAAAAATTTATAAAAAATTAAAAAAATAAAAAATGACTTTTACTAAAAAACTTAAAAAAATATTTTTTTATAATTTTAAAAAAATTAAAAAAATTACAAATATTTCCCATATATTAGCCAAAAATAAAAAAATTAATAAAAAAATAAAAATTAAAATTTTTACAAAAAAAAACGAAAATTTCAAAAACACAAAAACTAAAAATGTAAATTTTTTTATTTTTTTATAAAACCCATTGACATAGAAATTATGGTGTTATAAAATTGACTTATAAAAGATAGGTGGAGGTAGTAAAATGAATGACACATTAAAAAAAGTTTCAGAGCTAACTGTCATAAAAAGAAACGGAAAAAAAGTTAGTTTTGATGGATCAAAAATTGCTCTTGCAATAAAAAAAGGATTCGATGGTGTTATAATTCCTGAAGGTGACGATGAAAAACATGTATATAACGAATCAGACGTTCAAAAAGTATATAAGGAAGTAATATCTAGAATAGAAAAAGATTTTAAAGATCAAGATAAAATAAAAATTGAACAAATTCAAGACTTAGTAGAAGAAGCATTACAAAAAAAGGGTTACACTGATGTATATAAACACTTTTCTGAATATAGAGAAAGAAGAAATCAATCAAGAACATTATTTGCTGAAGAAAAGAAATTACATAAATTTTTAAAAACAATAGAAGGCTTAGGATTAAAGTCAGCAAATGAAGATGATAACAAAAGAGAAAATGCAAATGTTGATGGCGATACAGCAATGGGTACAATGCTTCAATATGGTTCAACAATTTCAAAAGAATTTGCTAAAACATACTTAATGAAACCAAAATTTGGTGAAGCACATGAAAATGGAACAATACATATTCATGATATGGACTTCCTAGCTATGGGAACAACAACTTGTATGCAAATAGAACTAGATAAGTTATTTAAAAATGGTTTTTCAACAGGACACGGACACTTAAGAGAACCACAAGACATAATGAGTTACAGTGCTCTTGCAGCGATTGCAATACAATCTAACCAAAATGATCAACACGGTGGACAAAGTATTCCAGCATTTGATTACTATATGGCTCCTGGTGTACTTAAAACATTTAAAAAACAACTAAAACAACATATATATGATTTACTTGATTTTGAAGAATTACTAGATTTTGTAAATATGGATAAAATCGTAAAAGAAATAGACAAGCTAGAAAGTATAGAACTAGATATAAATATATTTAGTGAATTTTATAAAAATAGTGAAAAACTTAAAAAAGAATTCCAAAAAGCATATGAAAAAGCACTTGCAAAAACAAACAGAACTACTTTCCAAGCTATGGAAGCATTTGTACATAACTTAAATACAATGCATAGTCGTGCAGGAGCGCAAGTTCCATTCTCATCAATAAACTTTGGAACAGACATAAGTCCAGAAGGAAGAATGGTAAGTAAAAACTTCTTACTTTCAATAGATGAAGGACTTGGTAAAGGTGAAACACCTATATTCCCAGTATCAATATTTAAAGTAAAAGAAGGAGTTAACTTCAACCCTGAAGATCCAAACTATGACTTATTTAAACTATCTTGTAAAGTATCAGCAAAAAGACTATTCCCTAACTTCTCATTCTTAGATGCTCCATTCAATTTAGAATTTTATAAAAAAGGAGATTATCGTACAGAAGTTGGTTACATGGGATGTAGAACAAGAGTTATGTCAGACGTTACTGATAGAGATAATCAAACAACCGGAGGAAGAGGTAACCTATCATTTACATCAATTAACTTACCAAGACTAGGAATAAAATATGGAATAGCCTTAAAAGAAAGAGAAAAAGCAGACATGAAAGGCTTCTATAATGAACTAGCTGAAACAATGGATTTAGTTAGAGATCAACTACTTGAAAGATTTGAAATACAATGCAGTAAACATGCTGGTAATTTCCCATTCTTAATTAAACAAGGTGTATGGACAAATGGTGATAAACTAGGTCCAAATGATAGAATGAGAAAAATACTTAAACATGGTAGCTTAACATTTGGATTTATTGGACTTGCTGAAACACTAAAAGCGCTTATTGGTAAACACCATGGTGAAAGTGAAGAAGCACAAAAACTAGGATTAGAAATAATCAAATTTATGAGAAAAAGATGTGATAGTTATGCTAAAGAATACAATCTAAACTTCACATTAATCGCAACACCTGCTGAAGGACTAAGTGGAAGATTTGTAAATATTGATAAAGCAATATACGGAAGTATTAAAGGAGTAACAGATAGAGAATTCTACACTAACTCATTCCACGTTCCAGTATACTATAACATTAATATAAAAGAAAAATTAGAAAAAGAAGCACCATATCACGCACTAACAAATGGTGGACATATATCTTATATAGAATTAGATGGAGACACAGTTAATAATGTAGAAGCATTTGAAAGCGTAATTCGTCTAATGAAAGAATTAGGTATAGGTTACGGTGCTATAAACCACCCAGTAGATAGAGATCCAGTATGTGGATATGTTGGTGTAATAAATGATGTTTGTCCAGGATGTGGAAGACATGAATTTGAAGGTGTTCCAATTGAACACTTAACAGAAATAGGATGTAATTGTAATTACTAAAAAGTAATTGAATAAAGAAAGGAAGGTAAAAATTATGAAAAAATCAGTTGGAGAAGGAGTTAAATTCGAAAGAATTAGAAGAGTTACAGGATACTTATCAGGAGATGTATCAAGATTCAATAATGCTAAAAGAGCAGAAGAAAAAGCTCGTGTAAAACACACTGGAATAAAAGAATTAGTTGTTGAAAAGAAGTGTGCATAAATGAAAGTTAGACTAGCAGCCTATTTACAACCAGATTCAATAGTAGATGGTGAAGGAATAAGAACTGTCGTGTGGACTCAAGGGTGTCCTCACCATTGTCTAGGCTGCCATAACCCTAGCACCCATGATATGAATGGTGGAGCCTTAGTAGATTTAGAAGAAGTATATGAAATAATTGATAAACTAGAAGGACAAGACGGAATAACTTTTTCTGGAGGAGACCCAATGATGCAACCTAAAGCTTGTGCTTTAATTGCTGAGTATGCTAGAAAAAAAGGTTACAATATTTGGTGTTACACTGGTTTCACATTTGAACAACTTCTGAAAATGAGTGAAACTAATAAAGATATACTTGAGTTCTTAAAGCAGATTGATATATTAGTTGATGGTAAATTTGAACTAAGTAAAAAAAGCTACAACATGTTATTCGCAGGTTCTACTAATCAAAGAATAATTGATGTACCAAAAAGCTTAAAAGCAAAAAAAGTAGTAACAAGTGATAAATACATAAAAAAAGAAACTCCAACAAACCATGCTAAAGAGCAAGGAATATTTATATAATTCCTTGTTTTTTTTATTTCATAAATTTACATACCTAAAATAAAATTAACTAGGTGATAAAATGAACTATTCCTCTTCTCTACCTTACCCTGAGATAAAAGTAGAAAAACAAAACCCCTACTATGCTTCACTACTACTAGAAGACTATTCTGGAGTAAACAGTGAATATACGTCTATTAGTGAATACATATATAACCATATAGAGAAATCTGACACACTTAAAAATGTATCTGAAGCTTTTAAAAAAATAGCAATTGTAGAAATGAAACACTTAAACATATTAGGTAAACTAATATTAAAGCTTGGAATAGATCCAAAATTTAAAACAAAAACAAATGACTACTATACACCATGGAACAGTAGCCTAATTGATTATAACAAAGACATAACTTACATATTACTAAATAGCATAAGAATAGAAAAAATAGCAATAGCAAACTATGAATTTCACATAAACATAATTAAAGACAAATACATACAAGAAATACTTAAAAGAATAATATTAGATGAAAAAGAACACATAGAATGTTTTAAAGAATTACTAAAAGACTTTATTTAATATCCTCACACTTTATTCTAACATTTCTAATAGGCTCATTTAAATCTTTCCCAGTAACCCATACATTACCATCTTCTTCCCATAAAAAGTAACCCATACTTTCTATATTAGTTAAACTTCCCATATATAATTCACTATAATTAGCCCCTTCTTCACTACTATTTTTAATATCATAGTAATATAAATCATTTACTAAATTATTACCCTTTTTATAATAATAATTAACTTTATCTTTACTTATAAACTTATAATACCAAGTATCCTCTTCACTTTCTCCCTTAAAACATCCAAGTAACTTATCACTGTCACTTAGTCCATTAAAACTTACCTTATCACTCTTTTCATAAACTGCATCATAATTAATCTTTTTAGGAGAAAATAATAAAATTGAAACTATCACTATAAAAACAATCAAAATAATTGGATAAATTAATTTAGAACAAAAATATATAAAATAATCAATTGCATTAACTTCTTCTTTCTTATAACGAGCTTTAATTACTTCATTGAAATAATCTCTTACTTGTGTATCTTTTTGCCCTAATTTCTCTCCACAACTCTTACATACTAAATTATTAGGACTATTTACTTTACCACAAAACTCACAGTATACTTTCTCTTTCATTACTATTCACCTCCTAAATAAACATAAACTTTAATATTTCCAAGTTCTTTATCATCACTATAGATATTATAATAATTATTTTCACTAACATTAACTGAAAGAATAATATCTTCACTTCTTCCTAAAGTTTTTCTTTTAATAAGCTTATCATCACTACTAAAATTATCAACATATAAGTTTTTAACATCATTTGGAACAAACATCTTTAGTTCTAATTTTCCATCCTTTTCTATATATTGATCTCTATTAAAATACAAATAATATTCATTATCCTTATTTAACACTATAGTCATTACTCTTTAAAATTAACAAAGTAGTCTTATTAAGAATTGAAAAATAGTAAATAAAACCAAAAATTAATATAAGAATTAATACTTTAAATGGAATACTATTAATAACCCTAATTAAAGGTTTTTTACCTATTTCACCCATTTTTTCTAAAAATCTAAGAGTTCTACTTTTCTTTATATTTTCTTTTTCTTTCTTAGTAAACTTATGCCCACAATACTTACAATATATTGCTTTATTAATATTTTTTTCACCGCATTTTTTACAAATCATAATAATACTTCATCTCCAAATACAAAAATAGTATATCATTAAAACAAAAAGATATAAATCATTTTTTATATCTTTTTATAATACTTAAAGCTGCTTTTACCCCATCAATACCAGACGTTGTAATACCTCCAGAATACCCTGCACCTTCTCCAGAAGGATAAATATTCTCTATATTAGCCTGATAAGACTCATCTCTATAAATTCTAATAGGTGAACTAGTTCTGCTTTCTGGTCCTAAAACTAAAGTATCACTAAACCCACTTATTTTCTTGTCAAAGTTCTCCATCGCTTCTATAAAAGAATCTTCTATATAACTAGGTAACACTCCTCTTAAATTAGATAACTGATACTTTCCTTTAATAGTTGGGTTAATACTTCCATAATTAGTACTCTTTTTATTTTCTAAAAAGTCAGAATATTTTTGTACAGGAATAACCCCGTTATTAATTAAAAACATCTTTTCTTCTATTTCTTCTTGAAGTTTAACTCCATCAAAAACTCCTGTACCATAATCTTTCGGGCTTACACTTACTATAATTGCACTATTAGAAACACCACTACCTCTCTTATAATTACTCATTCCGTTTATTGCAAGTCTTCCTTTTTCACTACTAGCATTAACTACGTACCCTCCAGGACACATACAAAAAGAATAAACACCCCTATTATCTTTAGTATTATAAGTAAGTTTATAACTAGCATGTCCTAAAATACTCGAGAATTTCCCATATTGAACATTATCTATCATACTTTGACTGTGCATAACTCTAAAACCAATAGCAAATGGTTTACTAGACATATCTAGTCCCTTATCATAAAGCATTTTAAAAGTATCTCTAGCACTATGGCCTATCGCAAGAACTAAAGCATTAGTGTTTATAACTTCACTGTTATTAACAATAATACCTACGAGTTTTTTATCTTTAATAACTAAATCAGTAAGTTTAGTACTATACCTAAACTCTCCACCCATCTTTATAATACTTTCTCTTATATTTTTAACAATAACTCTAAGTTTATCAGTACCAATATGTAAATTAAAGCCATACATAATCTCAGCATTTGCTCCGTTCTTTACAAAAATATCAAATACCTTTTTACCAATACACTCTTTATCCTTAACTAAAGTATTAAGTTTCCCATCAGAAAAAGTACCAGCACCACCTTCTCCAAACTGAACATTACTTTCCGGGTCAAGAACTAAAGTATCCCAAAATTTATTAACATCCTTTATTCTCTCTTCTACTTTTTTTCCTCTTTCAATAACCAAAGGTTTATACCCGTTTTCTGCTAACACATAAGCACACATTAAGCCAGCAGGCCCACTACCTACTACTACAATTCTTCCCTTTACCTCTTCACTTCCAGATTCAGGTATAGTAAACTCTCTTTCCACATATTTTTCTGCATCTTTATTCTTACTTAACACACGCCTTTCATTCTTTAAATCAAGCAAAAACTCATACACAAAAAATATCTCATTTTTTCGTCTTGCATCTATTACCTTTTTATTTATCTTTAATATCTTCTTTCTTAACCCCTAATAACTTACATATTTTCTTTAGTCTAAACTCTTCACTATCTAAGTCTACTCTTACTCGTACTTGCCTTAAAACTATCATACACTTTCTCCTGCAATTAAACCACTCATCCAAGCAAAACCTAAATTATATCCTCCACATATCCCATCTACATCTAAAATTTCTCCAGTTAAATAAAGTCCCTTTACCTTTAAAGACTCCATAGTACTTGCGTCTATCTCACTAAGTGGTACTCCTCCAGTACATACCTGTGCATCACTAAAACCTTTAGTAGCCTTTACTTCAAACTTAAACTCTTTAACTAAACTTGCTAACTTATCAAAATCATTCGCACTTCCTAATAACTTTAAAAATAAAACTACTACTCTTTCATTTAAAAAGCCACTTAACATATCTCTTAAACTCATATTTAATTCTTCATACTTTTCTTTTAAATACTCACTAAACTCACGTACGTCTCCACTAAACCAAGGAGCAAAATCAATATAAATTACTTCACTCTTACCACTATATAAGCCACGAGAAACTATACCACTTAAATTAAAAGTACATATACCACTTATTCCATAATCAGTAAGTTGTACTTCCCCGCTTTCACTCTTAACAAACTTTTCATTTTCATATAAAGATAAAATAACGTCACTTCTAGCCCCAGCCCATAATCTGTAATCAGAAGAACCAATAAGTTGCACAAGACTTGGTAAAACAGGTTTAATAGTGTGTCCTAAAGCACTAACTAATTTATATCCACTTCCATCACTTCCAGTTTTCTCTAACACTTTGCTTCCTGTACTAACTATAACCTTATCAAAAATATATTCATTTTTATCAGTAATAACCTTAAACTTCTCACCTTTTTTCTCTATCCCACTTACATATGAGTCATATATAAACTTAACACCTAAATTTTCCATTCTTTTAATAAGCAAACTTAAAACACTCTTACTTTGTTTACTATATGGATATAAATATCCATTTATACTCTTTTCTACTAAACCTAAAGACTTAAAGAAATCTAATACTTCACCACTCTTCTTATTAAAAATCACTTCAAATTCTTTCATATCATTTGAAAAAAAGTAATCAAGTTTCATATCATTATTATAAAAATTACATCTTCCATTTCCAGTAAGTAAAAGCTTTTTACCACATCTATTATTTCTTTCAATAACTACAACATCATGCCCTTTTTCTCTAGCTTTAATGGCACTTACCATCCCAGAAGCTCCACCACCAATAACACATACTTTCATAATTATTCACCATATAAAGTATACCACATATTAGCATTCAGTGTTATAATGAGTTTATAAAAGGAGTACAAAAATGAATTATATAATTATAGAAGTTGGTAGTACCACATCAAAATCATATTTATATGAAAATAATGAAATAAAAGAAATAAGTAGAATAACTATCCCCTTTAAATCAAACTATAATATAAACAAAACACTACTTAAAATAGATAAAGAAAAACTATATTCTTATGTAAATGAAAATAAAAGAGATTTTAATTATAATTATGGAAACAAAAAATATTTTACATATGTATATGGTACTAGCATATTTAGAAACTTAAGTACTAAAGAATTATATGAGTTTGAAAAAGAATTTAAAGATAACACTAACCTAGAATTTAACGTAATAACTGAAGAAATAGAAAACAAGTACACTACTTATGGGTCTACTAGAAACATAAACTATGATAAACCAGTAGCAGTTTTAGTAACTGGAGGTGGGTCTACTGAACTAAGTATTGTTGAAAACAAAAAAATAATTGAAAGATACCACTATAACTTTGGAGCAATAGATATAACTAATAGTTTCATAGACTTAAAAGATGACAAAGTAAAAAGTAACTTTGAAGAAATGATAAATAACATAAAAGAAAAATTAAATAAAACAAAAACTAAACCAGAAGTACTAATAATATCTGGTACTGACCACTTATATTTTTATGAACAAATAGAACAAAAACTTGAAGAAAACACTTTATTTAAAGATAAAAACGAGCCTTATATGATAGATATAAATAAAATGAAAGAAATAGATAAACGTTTCTTTTATGAAATGTCCCTTAACGAAATAAAAGAAAAAACAAAAGATGAAGTATGGTGGAATGGTGCAAG
>CANPXI010000022.1 GCA_947585885.1 uncultured Bacilli bacterium | reverse complement strand
TAAACTTTTTATCTTGTAATTCATCTTGTGGTATATTAGTATCAATTAACTTAATAGTTAAAGTATACTCATGTGTAACTCCAGCATTTATAACACCTTCACCTATAACAGTACTTACACTAGGAATTCTAGTATCATCAGGAACACTAACTACTTTATTCATATTACTAGCAGGAACAGTCTTTCCATCTTTTGTACTCTTAGCAGTCAAAGTATAAACAAAGTCATCAGTAGATAATTCATTACTTTCAATTTCAAGTTCTACTTTATAAGTTCCAAAAGCGCCTTCTTCATCAGTAACATTTGAAACAGTAAAATTCATATCATCAGTATATCCAGGCACAACATTTTCAAAAATAATATTTTGATCATTTTCATATATAATAGCCATATCAGTACTCTTAAGAGTAACACCACTAGCAACCTCATTACCAACAACACTCATGCCGTAAAAAGCATAAGTTGCACCTATACTAACAACCAAAAAACTTAGTAATGAAATACTAAAATAAATATATTGTAATCTTTTTCCACTAAAAAATTTTTCAATAAACATTTTCATATATTATCACTATATAAATAATAACATTTTTATAAATAAAAAACAACCTCATTTATAAAAAAAGACACTTAATTTTTACTTACACTAATAGGCATAAAAAAAAGACTGATTAAAACCATCATTAATTTCGTTCAGTCTTTAATTATATATTTTATTCTGTAGAAACAGTTCCTTGATCTACTTTAATTGATCCTGGAGTTATTGTTAAACTTACAGTAATTGTAGCATTTTCATCACTATTTTGTGGTTTATTTTCATTAGGATAATCAACTAATAAATAATAATATTTAGTATTTGTGTTTTTTGTATCAAGTTGTCTTCCTCCAAAAGGATTTTTACCATCTTTACCAGCTTGTTGAATTAATCCACCATCGCCACCAACTTGAGTATCTTTATCTATTTTTCCATCTTCAGTTTTCTTTGCCTCTAAAGTTCCACTTGCAATAGCAGTTGTTCCACTTAAAACGGCTAAAGCTTGTGAATTAAGTTTACAATGAATTGTTGATAAATCTGAAAGTGAACTAATATCATCTCCATCATTACCATATAACAAATATGTTTCATTTCCAGAAACTTTAGTTAATAATTTACACTTAGGATCCAAGTTAGCCTCAATACTACTATCTTCTACCATATATAAAGTATAATCAAGTGCTGTATCTGTAGGATTAGTATAATCTATTTGTAAATCAAATGTTGCAATATAATCATTTTTATCAGTTGGATCGTCTTTTGCAAATTCGGCTTTTGTTCCAAAAATAGCAAGTCCACCTGGATATTTCAAATAATCATAAGTTTCCAACTCATTATTAGTAAAAGTTAAAGTTGTTCCGCTTATCTTAGCAGTAGTACCTTCTAAAGAACCTCCAGTACCACTTCCAGTAACTTGAGTAGTAAAATATGCAAATGTTGCTCCAATAATAGCTACTAATAATGTTGCTATTCCTATTACTGATAAAAATATAGTTTGACCTCTATTATTGTCCATTTTTATTTTCTCCTTTCATAATTTTATTCACTAGCAGGTAAAACGTCAACTTTTACAGTTTCACCATTAATTCCTAATACGACATTAATTGTTTGTCCTTGATCTGATTTTTGTGGTTTATCTTGGTTAGGATATTTAACTACTAAATAATAATAATCATTTGTATTTTCATTTGTTGTAAGTTCTAATCCTTTTAAACCATCTTCATCAATCACTGTTGAAAATTGTTCTTCAACAACTGGAGCGTGTCCTAAAGTACCAGAAGCAATAGAACTACCTAATTTACCAGATAATTCTTCTGATAAAGCACAAACACCAGTTTTAAGTGATGCATCATCAGCATACCATAGATAAGTAGTAGCGCCACTTTTTTCAGTTCTTAAATCACATTCCATTGAATTAAAATCATCTTCAACAATAGCTGTATCAGTAGTTAATTTATAAAGTTCCCATTGTAAATCAGTATCTGTAGGATTTTTATAAGATATTTTCAAATCAAATGTTGCTTTATAATCATTTGTATCCCCAGAATCAGCATCTTTTGCTACAGTTGCTTTTGCACCTATAATAGCAATTCCACCTGGATATTCTAACTTACTATATGAATCACCTGCATTAGTAAGTGTAACAGTAGTATTACCTACCTTAGCTGTTGAAGTTTCAACATTACCACCAGTTCCTGAAGGTGTAACTTGAGTAGTAAAATATGCAAATGTTGCACCTATAATAGTTACAAGTAGTGTTGCTATTCCTATAACGGATAAAAATATAGTTTGTCCTCTATTATCACCCATTTTTGTTTTCCTCCTTCTTTTAATATTTTCAGATAAGTTTCCTTCTACTTACTCCCTATCTTGAAATAATTATACCCCCCCCGAGTTATTCCTGTCAAGAAAGAGTTTATATTTTTACACGACAAAGAGTAAGAATTTTAGTTCTTACTTAATTATACTTACAAATTTTAAATTTCTTTACTTATATAAATTCAATATTCTTAAGGTGTAACAGTACCTTTATCAACTTTAATATTATCTTTATCAAGTGTTAATGAAACTCTAATTTGTTCACCAGTTGCATCACCTTCTGTTTGATCTCCATCATTTGGATAATCAATTACTAAATAATAATATTTAGTTGAAGTTCCACCAACTTGGGTATCTAATGTTCTACCAGCAAAAGGATTTCCTTGAACAGTTTCACTAGATTCAATTAAAGTAACTCCATCATCACCAGCACCAACAGTAGTATCTTTGTCAATTGTACCACCAGTTGTTTTTGTCTTTAATTCTCCACTTGCTATTGTATTTAATTTACTAAATACAGATAATGCAGTTGAATCAAATAGACATTCAGAACTTTCATCAGTTCCATCATCCTCCTCCGCATCATCACCATACCATAAATATGTTTGTTTTCCAGCAGTTTTTGTCATCAATTTACATTTTGGATCTAATGTTACATCAGTTGGTGAATTTTCTAACATATATAATGTATAATGAAGTTTTGTATTCGTAGGATTATCATATTCAATTTTTAAATTAAATGTTGCTACATAATCATTAGTATCGGATGTATCATCTTTTTTTAATTGAGCTTTTGTTCCAAATACTGCTAGTCCACCTGGATATTGTAAATAATCGTAAGTTTGTGTAGTATCTTTATCAAAAGTTAAAGTTGTTCCACTTATTTTAGCTGTTGTTCCATCTACATTTCCACCTTCACCTTTTCCAGTAACTTGAGTAGTAAAATAAGCGAATGTTGCACCTATGATAGCTACTAACAGTGTTGCAATACCTATTACTGATAAGAATATAGTTTGACCTCTATTATTGTCCATTTTATTTTTCTCCTTTCATTATTTTTTATGCGCCAGGTATAGCTGCTGGCATAACATTAACTTGAATAGTTGTAGTGTCCATTCCTAATGTTATATTAATTGTTTGTCCTTGATCAGCCTCAGTTTGTCCTGCTTGATTTGGATATTCAACTACTAAATAATAATAGTCATCTGTATTTGATTTAGTATCAAGTTTTAATCCAGTTAAACCACTTATACCTTTTATTTCAGTATTTACTGCTTTTTGTTTTTCTAATTTACCTGTTGCAATAGCTTCTTCACCTAGTTTTGTTTTTATAGCTTCAACTAGTTCACATTTACCTAACTCAGAATTAGCATCATCGCCATACCATAGATATGTTGAACTACCTGAAGTTTTTGTTCTTAAATCACAAGGCATAGTAGAAAAATCTGTTTCAGAAGATAAAGCATTTTCTGCATCTTCTACTTTATAAAGACTCCAAGTCAAATCAGTATCAGTTGGGTTTTTATATGTAATAGTGATATCAAATGTTGCTTGATAATCATTACTATCTGTTGAATCTTCTAATGTTCCTTTAGTAATTTCTGCTTTAGCCCCAACTATCGCAATACCACCTGGATATGCAAGTTTTTTATAAGTTGCATTTGCATCTGAAAATGTAACAGATGTGTTATCAATTGTAGCTGTTGTATTTTGAACAAATCCACCAGATCCTTCACCTTTTACTTGAGTAGTAAAATAAGCGAATGTTGCACCTATAATAGTTACTAATAAAGTAGCAATTCCTATAACTGATAAAAATATAGTTTGTCCTCTATTATCACCCATTTTTTTATTTTCCTCCTTCTCTAAATTTTCAGATAAGTTTCTCTATCTATATTCCCTATCCTGTATATAATTATACCCCCCCCCGAAGTTTTTCTGTCAATACATAGTTATACTTTTTATACAAAAAACCAAAAAATTTTACTCACAAAAAAATAGGATTTTTTTTGAATCCTATTTAGTTTGTACTTTTAATTTTGTATAGAATGTTTTATTTTTATCAACATCTTGATTTTTATTTGTATCTCTAAATTCAAAAGTTAATTCAAAAGTATCTGTTTTACCAGGTTCTATTGTTAAGTTAGAAATCATTGCTTTATTATTACTTTCTTTATAAGGTACTCTGCTATTTTTAATATCTATAACTGTATTACCATTTCTTGTAAGACCATAATATAAATTATTTTCTTCTGTAAAGTTATTAGTTATATCAGTCCATAATATTTCATATGTTAAAGGTTGATTACCTTCATTAGTAATTGTAAAGTGTTTTTTACCTGTCCATCCTGGTTTAATAGTTTCGTTAAGTTCATCATCATCTAAGAATTTTAATATATATGTTTCATTACCTGTTTGAATAGTAATATCACCGTTTTCATCATTACCTTCTACTTGAGAAGTTGAGTCTACTATACCATCCCCATCTCTATCTAATTTAGAGTCTGGTTTACCATCTCCATCTGTATCTATGTTTGTATCAGGCATTCCATCATTATCATTATCACAGTTAATATCACATTTACCATCATTATTTGTATCTTGATTAGTTAAATTCTTATCTGCTTTTCCGTCTCCATCTGTATCTACATTAACCTCTGGTTTATTATCTCCATTTACGTCTAAATTAGTATCTGGTTTTCCATCTTTATTAGTGTCACAATTTATATCACACTTATTATCGCCATTTGTATCTACATTTAAATCTGGTTTACCGTCTCCATTTGTATCACAATTTAAATCACATTTACCATCCCCATCTGTATCTACATTTGAGTCAGCCTTTCCGTCTCCATCATTATCTACATTTGAGTCAGGTTTTCCATCTTTATCACTATCACAGTTTAAATCACACTTTCCGTCTCCATTTGTATCTTGGTTAGTAAGATTATCATCTGGCTTTCCATCCCCATTAACGTCTACATTAGTATCAGGCCATCCATCTTTATTAGTATCGCAGTTTAAATCACACTTTCCGTCTCCATTTGTATCTTGATTAGTCTTATTTTTATCTGCTTTACCATCTCCATCTGTATCTACATTAACATCTGGTTTTCCATCTTTATCAACGTCTAAATTAGTATCAGGGTTACCATCATTATTAGTATCGCAATTTAAGTCACATACTCCGTCTCCATTAACGTCTACATTTAAGTCAGGTATTCCATCTCCATTTGTATCACAGTTCTTATCACATTTGCCATCTTTATTAGTATCTTGATTACTTAAATTTTTATCTGGCTTTCCATCTCCATTTGTATCTACATTTGTATCTGCTTTTCCATCTTTATTTGTATCTATATTTGTGTCTGGTAATCCATCTCCATTTGTATCACAATTTAAATCACACTTATTATCTTTATTAGTATCTACATTTGTATCAGCTTTTCCATCCCCATTTAAATCTAAATTAGTATCAGGTATACCATCATTATTAGTATCACAATTTAAATCACACTTACCATCTTTATTAGTATCTTGATTACTTAAATTCTTATCTGGTTTTCCATCTTTATTAACGTCACAAGCAATATCGCATTTACCATCTCCTGTAACGTCAAAATCTTTATCTGGTTTACCGTCTCCATTAGTATCACAATTTAAATCACATTTACCGTTACCTGTAACATCAACATTTAAGTCTGGCCATCCATCTCCATCTGTATCACAGTTAACATCACATTTACCGTCACCGTTTGTATCTTGATTTAATTTATTCTTATCTGGTTTTCCGTCCCCATCTGTATCAACATTAACATCTGGTTTTCCATCTTTATTAACATCTAAATTAGTATCTGGTTTATTATCTTTATTTGTGTCACAATTAACATCACACTTACCATTACCTGTAATATCTACATTTAAGTCTGGCCATCCATCTCCATCTGTATCACAGTTAACGTCACATTTTCCATCTTTATTAGTATCTTGATTTAACTTATTCTTATCTGGTTTTCCATCTCCATTTGTATCTACATTAACGTCTGGTTTTCCATCTTTATTAACGTCTAAATTAGTATCTGGTTTTCCATCTCTATTAGTATCACAATTTAAGTCACACTTTCCGTCTCCATCTGTATCAACATTTAAATCTTTATTAGTATCCCTACTAAAATCTTTATTAAATGTTCCCTCATTACTATTTCCACTACTTACATTCTTATCTGGTATTCCGTCTCCATCTGTATCACAGTTAACATCACACTTACCATCATTATTTTTATCAACATTTAAATTAGGTTTTCTGTCTCCAGTAGTATCACAATTTAAATCACATACTCCATCTTGATCAGTATCCAAATTAAGTTCAGGTATACCGTCTCCATCAAAATCTAGATTAGTATCAGGTTTACCATCTTTATTGGTATCACAGTTAACATCACACTTTCCATCTCCATCTATATCTTGATTAGTCAAATTCTTATCAGGTTTACCGTCTCCATCTGTATCTACATTAAAGAAAGATGCTAAAGTATTACCATAACCTATATTATAGTCAGGTATTCCATCATCATTCGTATCACAGTTAACATCACATACTCCATCATTATTAATATCAACATTTAAGTCAGGCCATCCATCTCCATCTGTATCTATGTTTAATTTTAAACCTGCTTTTTGAAAATAATTAAGAGCAGACCAAGTAGACGCTATTGTAGCAAGCATAAAAATAAGTAAAGCAATAACAATTAAAATAGCTCTCTTAGTTTTCTCTCCCTTACTTCTAGGTTCTTCAAAATATAACCCATCCTCTTCTATAATTTTTTTCTCTTCATCATTATAAGGTTCTTTATTTGTCACTTAAAATCACTCCCTATTTTCTAATATAAATAATAACACATTTATATAACTAAAGCAAACAAAAACAAAATTAAAAGTAACAAAATCACATAAAAACTAATCTAACTCTAAAGACTTTTTATATATCTTATTCATTTTTCTAACACTAGAAGCATAATAATCATTACATAATATATAAACTATTGCATATAATATGTAGCTATTATGTAGTAATTATGTAGAAAATATCTCAACAATTAAGAATTAAATTGTTATCATTAAAGCAGAAAGGAAGATGATAATAATGACTAATTTAACCAGTGCAATTAATGTTAATGTAGATGCCAATATAAAAAAACAGGCTACAGCTATCTTAAATGATTTAGGAGTCAATCTAAGTACTTATATCAATATGGCATTAATCCAAGTTGTAAAAAGAAACGGCATACCTTTTGAAGTTAAAAACCCTAAACCTAGTAAAGCATTATTAAAAGCTTTAAAAGAAGGAGAAGATATTTTAAAAGGTAAAACCAAAGCAAAAAGTTATACTAATATGTATGAAATGTTAAAGGACTTAAAATCTTAATGTTTAATTTAAAAAATACAAAATATCATGTTGAATATACTAAACGATTAAAAAATGTAATAACACAATTGCGAATATTTTCTAAAATAAATTAATATGGTTTACATAAAAAATTGTAGATAAATAAAATTATAAAAAGGAGAATAATATGCCTAAAGAAATAAGTACAATTAATATAAGAGTAGATGCAAAAATAAAAAAACAAGCTACTACTATATTAAAAGAGTTAGGACTAAATATGACCACATTTATCAATATGGCTTTAAAACAAGTTATAGAAGAAGATGGAATTCCCTTTGAAATAATAAACCCTACTCCTAGTAAAGAACTATTAAAAGCTTTAAAAGAAGGAGAAAACATTTTAAATGGTAAAATTAAAACAAAAAAATATCATAGTGTTAAAGAATTAATTGAAGATTTAGAAAATAATATTTAAATATCATAACAAATTTAAAAATTAAATAAAATTAGTTTGCATTACCTCATTTTTTTCATAAAAAAAGAAACAACTTAATTATTGCTTCTTACTAGCCTTAACTCTTTCTTCTAATTCTTTTAGTTTAATAGTATTAGTTTTCTCAATTTGTTCTTCTACATTTCTATAATTTAGTCCAAGTCCTAATACAAATACAAAAGCAAGTATATAAAACCATATCATAAGAACCACTATTGTACTAAGTCCTGCATAATAAATATTATAATGTGCTAAATTTCTAATAAAATAAGAATAAATAAATGTTGCTAAAAACCAAAATACAGTTGTAAATAAAGTCCCTTTAACTACATATTTACCTTTTATCTTTTCATCAGGCGCTATTACATAAATAAGTTTAATAAAATAATAAATAACTACTAAAGTAATTGGAACATAAAGTATTGGATAAAGTAAATCAATACTATCCACTACTATATTATCAAAGCCAATCATAATAGCAATATTAATAAGTTGTCTACCAAAAACAGGAACTATTAATATAAACATAAATAATAAGAAAATAAGTAAAGTTATAACAAAAGCTTTAAGTCTTCTTTTAACAATATTTTTATTTTCAATATTAAATACTGTATTAGATGCAACAATAATTGCATCACTACCATTACTTGCAATAAAGAAAGCAACTGCTATATATATAATAAACCCAAATGAAAAACTTTTTTCTGTAAGCATTGGCATAATTAAATTCATCAAATCTTCACTAAAGTTTTTAGAAATAAATTCAGTAATAAAAGAAATTGAAAGATTAAAAGAAGTAGCAATTATAAGAATAATTGTAATAACTGGAACAACAGAAAGAACGAAGTAATAAGCAAGAGAACTAGGAAGTGTTAACATTTCTGGTTTTCTCATTACTTCGTATACATTCTTAATAAATTCTTTTAATCTATCCATCATATACTATTCCCCTTTATTCTTACGCATCATAATTAAAGCTTCATTAATTGCATCATCTATTGTAGTACTTTCACTAGTAATTAATGAATATCCTACACTAGCTCCATATTCATAAGGTAAATTCTTAAGTTCTTTCATTAACTTATTAACATAAGTAACAACTTGCTTTTCTTCATATCCTACCATATATACTAAAAATTCATTACCATCACTTCTAATAATCTCAGTATTCTCTCTTTGAGTCTTAATAAGAATACTAGCAGCACTTTTAATTTGCCTGTCTCCTTCTTCATGACCTTTAGTATCATTAATAAGTGCTATATCTTTTAAATCAACAACTACTACCGCTTGAGGATATATCTTATTACTTTCCCAATAACTTAAATTATCATTTAAATAATTTCTGTTCTTTAAATTAGTCATAAGATCTAAATATAACATTTTATCTTCTTTTTTAATCTTCTTAGTTACTTTAACTTTCTTATTAAATTTAAATAAGAAGAAACTAACTGCAAATATAAGTGCTAATATATAAGTTATATTATTTAAGATAAATTGAACTAATAAACTATTAGATGCATCAGTTAAACTATTACTAATAGCCATATTATTAATAGTATCTACTCCTAATGTACTTATATAAAAGTTAAACATATTATTAAGAACACTATTCTCATTATTAAGTAAGAAAGTATTACTATTATTAGTTTCCCCAATATATCTAATAACATAATCTTTAAGTTTATTATTTTTGTAAAAATCATAAACACTTTTTTCTACAATTATTAAATCATTTTCATCTAGCGCTTTAAATAACTCATCAAAAGTAGAGTAAACAGTAGCCGCCATACTATTATTTCTAATATAACTATAAAGCATAGTATTATTAAGCATAAGAATATTATCATCCTTAATTGACTCTAACCCTTCTACAGAAGTTACATTATCTTTATGACTTGCTATTACATACTTAATATTACCTAAATCTTTACTCTTAATATAATTAGTATTACTTACATTATAATAATTAAATACCATATCTACTCTCTTATTATTAAGAGCATCAATTAACTTTTCAGTATTATCAAATTTAATATATTTATAAGTAGCCCCAGTCATTTCTCCAAATTGAGTTAAATATTCATCAGTAAGACCACTAAATCTTTTATTAATCTTTCCTTCATAAGGCAAATTATCAATATATCCTACTATTAAATCGTCTCCTGTAATAGACTCGATTTGAAGTTCACTAAGCCCTGAAGTTTCATAATATAATGATAAATAACTTTCATTTATACTCTTATAAATTTCTTCATTCCATTTATTTAAAAACTTCTCATAAATAACACTTAATTCATTATCAGTATTTCCTTTAGATAAAACATAATGTGAATGAAGTCCTTCAATATGATAAACAATATTTAGTTTATTTTTCATAATACTATCTAAATACTTATACATTGGTACTATAGCATATAAAATACTACTATCCATTTCTTTATATAAATCATCAAAATTATCAAATTCATCATATGTTAAATCATAACTACTTAAATATTTACTAACATAATCTTTATCACTTTTAATTATACCTATATGTTGACTTTTTACATTACTTAAATCAGTTACACTAGAGGTATTAGTTGAAACTAAAACAAAGTGATCAGTATAAAAAACTAAATCTCCACTTCCAATTTCATTTTTATTAACAAATTTATAACTACTACTATCATTATTAACAGTAACATTAAAAGATAAACCTGTATCCTTTTCTAAATCACTTAGATAATCATAGAAAACACCCTTACCATTACTACTAAATAAAGGTAAACTTCCTTCTACACTTACACTTATAACATTACTACTATTATTATTTATCCAACTTCTTTCACTAAAAGAATAATTATTTTTAGAATTATTAACATAATATAAAATTCCAAAAAGAACTAAAATAAGTAAAATCATAAGTGAAAGAATTAAATAAATTTTTCTTCTTTGTTTTTTCTTAATTTTCATACTTTACCTCTTAATTATTTGTCCAAGATATACTAGTTCTCTTAGCACTTTTACTACCCATCATAGGATATATTTTACTTTCTTCTTTCATATTCTTACAAGTAATTGTAAAATGTATATCATAAAAAGCTTTCTCTTCATCAGTAAACTTTTCTAAAGCCTTAGTAGCATATCCTCTTGCAGTTACTTTATCAGTTCCATCCTTTACATCCATAGTAATATAAATAATCTTACCCTTTATATCAGTACTAAGTTCTAATACTCCGTCTCCTAATAACTCTTTAATATCTTTATCTATATTCTTACTAATAGGATACTTTTCAATTCCATCTAATCTATTTCCATATGGATCTTTATTACCCCCATAAAAATAAGATAATAAACCAATTATTATTAAAACAAAAGAAATCAAAATAACAATTGCTAAAACGAACAATATCTTATTTTCCTTTATTAATTTTTTCACTCTTTTCACCTCTGTTAGATAATTATACTATATTTTACTACTTAATGCTAGTTTACATACACATAACTAGTGTTTAACAATATTTTCTTACGGCATTTCTTACGACATTTCTTGCGACATTTCTTGCGACATTTCTTGCGACATTTATTACGACATTTCTTACGACATTATTTTTAAGATAATACCTAGAAAAAGCCTAAATACGTAGGTTTACGCAAAAATTTCTTACGGCATTTCTTACGACATTTCTTGCGACATTTCTTGCGACATTTCTTGCGACATTTTTTATAATATGTTAAAATTAAATTAGTTTGATTTAGGAGGAATTAAAATGATAGATGTAATAGAAGATGTTAGAAATGAATTTAAAGTTAAATTAACAGATAAATTTGAAGAAGAAGTTATATCTTTCTTAAATACTAATGGTGGAAATATTTATATTGGAATAAATGACAAAGGTGAAATTATAGGAATTAATGGAAATATTGAC
>CANPXI010000021.1 GCA_947585885.1 uncultured Bacilli bacterium | reverse complement strand
ACCAGTATTTAAAGAAATATTGATAATATTATAAATACTAATAATATTGATAGTCCAGAAAAAAATTGAGCATGTGGGTCAGGTAAGAAATACAAAAATTGTTGTGGGAAGTAATAATATATGAATAAAAAAACAAGTTTATATTTGAAAAAATTTAATGATATTTTATCTAGATATAGAAGTGGTGAATTTGGTGATAATCATTTAACTCTTAGAGAAATATTGATTAAAGCGAATGAAGAAGAAATTTTTGATGAAATGAGTTCTACTGATATACAATATTTGATTAATCATAGTATGGGTGTAACTAAATGGATGTATTCAGAATTACAAAAAGAAAAAATAAGTGAAGAAAAAAAATTAACTTTAAAAAAATAACATGAATGAATAAATAATTATAAAAATTTTTTTAAAACATTTGCTAAAGTACAATTTTTATTTTATAATAGCTTATTATTTAAAGGAGAATTTTATGCAAGTGGATATAAAGGAGTTACAACCTTATGAATTATATGGATTACTTAAAATGGATGAAGTTTTTAATGAACATGGTATATCTGTTCCTCTTCCTTTATCTAAAGAAGATATTTATAAAAGAGTCAAAGATATTTACTACGAAAAGACAAGTCAAATTATGGATGATAAAAATCAACTATATGCTTGGTTAAAAGAAAATAATCGTTTTATGTTATTAAATGATTTAATTCGTAATGTATTAAGTGAGTTAGTTTATGGAACTAAAGAAAATGAATATATGTGTAATAAAAAAGATTTGTTTCTTTTTATGAATTTAAAATCTTTATTAAAAATAATATATAATCATACTCTTTATTGTTATAAAATTTATCATAAGCAAGATACTACTCTTTCAAAACTTACAAAAGATGAAATAGAATATTATACTAGAAATATTTTAGGTAAAATTAGTTTGGAATGGCTTAGAATTTTTGATAATACTGTAAAAGAAAAAAATGTTATTTATATAGATGAATTTAGTGATAAAGAAAGAAAAGAGTATTTTTCTAAATATGGAATTGATGAAGAAAGTACTAATTTTGTCACTAAAATTGATGGTAAATATACTATATTTATTACAAGAACATTTACTATTAATGATGTAATTTCTATCATTCACGAGTTTACTCATTATTTAAACTATACTCAAAATAATAAAAAAATTCCTAGAATTTTAAGTGAATTTTATTCTATATTTTTTGAAAAATATGCATCTTTATCTTTATTAAAATACGGATATAGTAGAGATGAAATAGATGTTCTTAATACTAAAAGATTAGATAATACTATTATTTTAATGTTCGAGTATTGGCCTGTAGTTAATTATTTTATAAATTATTTAGAAAATGGTGTGATTGATAAAAATTCAATGATTGTTAATGAGAAAAAAAGAATTTCAAAGTTTTTAACTACAATACCTGAAGATATTAAATATTCAGTAATACAAAATTTTCCAGAAACATTAAATGCAGAAAAATGTGTATGTGAAAGATGTGACAGATGTACAATGGATTTAATTATTAATCCTGATATAATATATAACTCTTATCCGTATATAATAGGGCATTTTTTATCATCTAAAGTAATTGATAAAATAACTCATGATCCTTTAAATGCTGATAAAATTTTAACTACTATCCGTCTTTTAGCTGAAAGAAAAATAGAAATGGATACTTATGATATTTTTCTTTTATGTGGTGTTAATAATGAAGAATTTGATATAAAGAGAGAATGTAAAAATTTAGATGACGAAAATGTTTTAAAAAGATATAATACAAATTAATTTTATAAATTTTTTGCATATTAAATTAATAATATAATAATATTTAAAGTAGATGATTTTGGAAAATCAAGAATTATTTTGTGATTTTTACACAAATTTGACAAAAATCATTAAATTTGGTATAATTTCTATCGTGTGGTGCATTATTCTAGTCACCAAATTGTTTGAAGGTAGGGCTAAAAATCTATCAATAGAATACGACACTTTGTATATTTGCTTTTTCCGCCCA
This sequence comes from uncultured Bacilli bacterium, assembly GCA_947585885.1. GTDB lineage: Bacteria > Bacillota_I > Bacilli_A > RF39 > UBA660 > MGBC139354. Next base: position 10,344 of record CANPXI010000021.1, on the reverse strand, counting down.
GGTTGGGGTGAATATATAATTTTAAGTTTAAGGAACGTTATAATGGCATATAACTTAAATTCCTTTTACTAAGTCATATTAGATAATTTCTTGTCGTGAGTGGTAATGTGGAATATTAATGATGATTAAGATTAATTGAAATCATTATTGCAAAAGCGAATAAGAACAATCCCTGGTGTTTGAGAAAATCTCTAGAATGTACATATTATAAGTATTAGAGTATGGATTAAGTGGCAATCGAGTAATTAATACGGTAACGATTAATCGTTTTCTTTAAAGAGAAATCGCTAACGGGTAACTTTTAGTAGAAAATGGAGAAATTCAACTCGACCTAAACCATAAAATTGATTTATAATATACCATATAATTTTATTTGTTAATTAGTAAAAAATAAAAGCTTCAATTTGAAGTTTTTTATTATGAGGAGTAAAAATGAAAAATAATTGGACTATTAAAGTTTTTGTTTTAACATTTATATTAGCTATTTTATTTAGTTTAGTTGCTAATTATTTAGGTAAATTTAACAATATAATATTAGTAATTTGTATATTAAGTATTTTAATTATTGGTATTATTTTTGATATTATTGGTGTGGCAGTACTCAGTTGTGATGAAAAAGCTCTTCATTCTAGGGCAAGCCAAAAGATTAAGGGTGCAAAAAAAGCTATTAAACTTACTAAAAATTCTAGTACTGTATCTTCTTTTTGTAATGATGTTGTCGGTGATGTTTGTGGTATAGTGAGTGGTAGCTTAATTACTGTGCTGGTTGTTAATTTATTTTTAAATAATAGTTTATCTTTATGGAATGTAATATTTTCATCAATTTTATCTAGTTTAACTGTAGGTGGAAAAGCGATTGGTAAAAAAATAGCTATAAAGAATGCTAATGATATAACTTATTTTGTTGGTAAGGTTTTATCTATTTTTAGTAAAGAGAAATAGATACTTTAAGTACAAATAAAAAAACTGAATTTTCAGTTTTTTTATGGTGTTAGCTTCTTATTTTAAGATTTTCACCTATTTGTTCTACGACAGGAATCTCGTAAAATTTTTCTACTGGAACTCCAAGTACTTTACTAATCTTATATAAGTTATAAACGCTTATTCCTTGACTAGAATTCTCACTTTCTAGGCTTCCAATTAGTGGAGTTGATACACCAACTTTTTTTGCTAATAGAGCTTGGGTCATTTTTTCTTTTCCTGTGTTTTTAAGATTATAAACCTCTCTATAGAATTTAATGTTTCTTCCTATAATTTGGTTTAATCTTTCTTGCTCATTTGCACATTTTTTCATATAAAACCTCCAGTTTTAAATATTTATTACTGCTACAAACAAACATATAAGTTAGTAAAAATATAAAAAATCCGACATAATTTTACTAAAATGAAAGAAATAAAGCAGTAATACTATCGTATATAAGATTAACTACAAAACCCTTACATATAATTAATCTTAGTTTGTTTTTTATTCTTTCTATTTTGATTATATCACAAATCTATTAAAAATCTACAATTTTTAATATTTGTAATCTATAAATAAATTTTGTTAGTAGTATTTATATATATTTGCTTGGTTGTTTCAATTTCTCTTTTGTGATACAATTATTATAGGATGTGATAATATGGTAGCATTTTTATTTGTGTTAGGTATAATCATTATTGTTGTTTGTTTAGTAACTATATTTATTTTAACTAAAAATGAAAATATTACTATGCTTATTTATAAAACTGGTATGTGTGAAAGTGATATTGATGATAGACTTAAAAATAAAGAAGATTTGATTTTAAGATGTATTAATATTATTACAAGACAAATAAATTTAGATATTAAAACTTTTGAAGAAGTTAAAAATATAAAAGTAAGTAAGTTAAATAATTATGATAAAGATAAACTATTAACAAGTGCTTTTGAAGAGATTAATAAAATATATGTTGATAATCCTAATTTAAAAAATATTAAAAGTTTTGATGGAATTATAAAAGATATAGAAAAGTTAGAGATTGATCTTATTTCACTTAGAACATTGTATAATAAGTGCGCTGGTGAATTTAATAATTTATATTATAAATTTCCTTATAAAATGATTTGTAAGTTTAGAAAGTTTGGACTTAAGAGTTTATACGAAGGAAGAGAAATTCAAGGAGAAATAGAAAAAGAGTTAAATTTTATTCTTTAACTCTTTTTAAATCCCAGTTTATTGGTGTTTGTCCTGTACTTATTAAAAAGTTATTAGTTTTAGAAAAAGGTCTACTACCAAAGAAACCATGACTTGCAGCTAAAGGGGATGGATGAGCACTTTCAATTATTAAGTGTTTTTTATTTGTTATATATATTTTTTTACTCCTTGCAAAGTTTCCCCAAAGTATAAATACTAATGGTGTTTCTTTCATATTAAGTAGTTTTATTACGTGATCAGTAAATAGATTCCATCCTAAATCTTTATGAGATGCTGGTTTGTCTTTTTCTACAGTAAGCACACTATTAAGTAGTAGTACTCCTTGTTCTGCCCATTTTGTTAGGTTTCCACTTATTGGGGCAGTTATACCTAGATCACTATAAAGTTCTTTATAAATATTTTGTAGAGATGGTGGTAAAGGAATCCCGTCTTGTACCGAAAATGATAAACCATGAGCTTCACCTGTTCCATGATATGGATCTTGACCTAGTATTACTACTTTAACACTTTTGTATGGTGTTAATTTTAATGCATTAAATATATTTTCATATTCTGGAAAACATGTTGTTTCTTTATATTTTTGTTTTACCACGTTCATAAATCTTTCGAAACCTTTACTTGTTTCTACACTTTTTAATATTTCATCCCAATCGTTACCTATCATAATAAAACTCCTTTATGACTTTTCATAAATATTTTATCATAATAAATACAAATTAACTACATTCATTTTTAAGTTTAGTTACAATATAGGTATTTAATATTATTAGTATTAGCATTACGTTATCTAGCATATTCCATAATCTATTTGTGTTAATAAATATCCCACTTATTATAGATAGAATCATTATTATTTTAACTAAATTTATTATACATTTATTGTTGGTTAAATAAGATATGTTACTTATTCCAATATAAATTCCCGATATTATGGTGGTTGTTGATAATAAACAAATTAGTAAGTTTAAAAAGTAAAGACCAATATTATTATAATGATAAGTAAAAACATTAATTAATAATTGATTATAATTTAAAACTATATTACCATTTTCTAAATAAATTAATACTAAAAAAGATATAAGCGAAGATATTATAAAAGTAATAAAATATGTTCCTAAAGTTAGAGTATTTGCCGTTGTTTCAGCACTTATGTTATTTATTCCACTGCTCATTGATGTTGTACCAATTAATAGTTCATTTAAAAATATACTTCTTTTTATTCCAATTACCATGCCTGTTATAATTGTTTTATTGTTGAATGCATCTTTAATTATTAATTTTATTATGTCATCAATAATATTTATATTTTTAATTATTATAAATAGTGAAATTATTATAAAAAAAATACACATTAAGGGCACTATTTTATTTAATATTTTAGTTATTTGTGTTATTTTATTTGTCACTAATAAAATAAGTAATATTAAAATTCTTGATGCTAGTATTATTTTATTTATTGGAAGTATTTCACTTATTGTATTAGTTTGTATCATTAGAAAAAAGCAAGAGTATGTTGTTATGAAGATAAGTAGCATTATTATACTTAATAATTTATTTTTTAGTCCAAATTTTGTGTAATAGTATATTCCACTTATATAAGAATTATTTATTTTTTGTTTATATTTATTACCTAAATAGCTTTCTAAATATATTATTGATGAAGTTAAAATGGTAAAGATATATATCCAAATAAGTGAACCAGGACCACCTACAGTTATAGCAATAGTTGTACCTATAATAGTTCCTACACCCATTTTAGTTCCAAGAGCAAGAAAAAGACTATCATAGTTTAATTTCTTTATCATTTTAAATATTTTATAATTTTTAAATTTTATTTTTTTTGATATATTTATTCCAAAAAAACATAAGTATATTATTAATATTATCCATATTGTATTTAACATGTTATAGTATATTATTTTTCTATTTCTTTTATGAAAAATGTATGTTATAATACTCTTGAATTTTAGAAATGCAATGAAATTTGTGAGTAAAATACAATATAATTTATAGAGAGTTCTTATTTGGTGGAAAGGAATAATGTGAGTATTTGAATATGGCTTATGGAGCAAAGTATACGTATGTTGTGCGATAAACAAAAAGTATGCGTGATTTACACGAATTAAGGTGGTACCGCTGAACTCATTTCAGTCCTTTAGTTCGTGTTTTTATTTTAAGGAGATGATTTTATGGAAAAATATTATATTACTACAGCTATAGCATATACAAGTGGTAAACCTCATATAGGAAATATGTATGAAATTATTTTAAGTGATGCGATTGCTAGGTTTAAAAGAAATCATGGCTTTGATGTTTTGTTTCAAACTGGAACTGATGAGCATGGTGAAAAAATTGAAATAAAGGCTAAAGAAGTTGGTAAAACACCTCAAGAATTTGTTGATGAGGTATCTAGTGAAATTAGAAGACTTTGGGATTTACTTAATATTTCTTATGATAAGTTTGTTAGAACTACTGATGCAAATCATGAAAAAGTTGTACAAAATATTTTTAAGAAGTTATATGATCAAGGGGATATTTATTTAGGTGAATATAAAGGGCTTTATTGTGTTCCTTGTGAGTCATTTTTTACTGAGACACAGTTAGTAGATGGAAAGTGTCCTGACTGTGGGCGTGAAGTTAAAGAAACAAGTGAAAAAGCATATTTTTTAAAATTATCAAATTATACCGATAGACTTATTAAATATATGGAAGAGCATCCTGAATTTATTTTACCGGTTTCTAGAAAAAATGAAATGATTAATAATTTCTTAAAACCAGGACTACAAGACTTATGTGTTTCACGTACTTCATTTAAGTGGGGTATTCCAGTTTCATTTAATAAAGAGCATGTTATTTATGTATGGATAGATGCACTTGCTAATTATATTACTAATATTGGATATGACGTAGATAATTCTACAGATGAATTTAAGAAATATTGGCCAGTTGATGTGCATGTGGTTGGTAAAGATATTATAAGATTTCATACTATTTATTGGCCTATTATGTTAATGGCACTTGGGCTACCTTTACCTAAGCAAGTTTATGGACACCCTTGGTTACTTTTCCAAAATGATAAGATGAGTAAAAGTAAGGGTAATATAATGTATCCAGATGATTTAGTTAATTTATTTGGAGTAGATGCAGTTAGATATTATTGTTTACACGAAGTAAGTTTTGCAAATGATGGAAATATTACTTATGATTTAATTATTGATAAATATAATACAGATTTAGCAAATGTTTTAGGTAATTTAGTTAATAGAACTATTTCTATGGCCAATAAATATTTTACTGGAACTGTTTCTAATAAAGGTGTTAGTGAAGAAATAGATAGTTCTTTAATAAATCTTGTTAATGAAGTAGATTTGAATGTTAGTAAATATATAGATGAATTTAATATAAGTGAAGCGCTTACTGTAATTTTTGACGCTTTAAGAAGATGTAATAAATATATAGATGAAACTACACCTTGGGTTTTAGCAAAAGATGAAAGCATGATGGATAGGCTTGAAACAGTTATTTATAATTTACTTGAGTCAATTCGTGTTTTAGCAGTTAATTTAGATCCATTTTTACCTGATACTAGTAAAAATATTTTGAAACAATTAAATACTAATGATATGAGTGTTACTTTTAAGGATAGAGAATTTTCTGGCATGGAAAATGAGCCATTATTCCAAAGAATTGATAAAGAAGCTATGTTAAAAGAAATAAATGAGTAAAGTTTTGTGTCAAATATTAACTTATTTTGTCGATTTAGTGGAATTATTAAATCATAATTGTTAAAATGGAATAGTGATTTTTATGAAAATATGTGATTTTAGAAGTACAGAATTTAAAAACGCAGTAAAAATGTGTTTAATAGCAGGTCTTGTATTAACATATTTCATTTATGCAGGTATACATTGTTTTAGTGATGTTGTATTTCCTGTGGTATTTATAATATTAATTTTTAGATTTTTTACAGTTTAAAAATTGGAAGTGGTTTTATGTTTATAGATACTCATTGTCATATTAATATGGATGAAGCAATCTACTATATTAAAAACGCAGAAGATGAAAATGTTAAGGTTCTCATTAATGCTAGTGAGGACCTTAATTCTAGTTTAGAAAATATTAAGATAAGTGATATGTTTTCTAATGTTTTTACGTGTGTTGGAGTACATCCTTTAGATATAGATAAGTATGATGGTAAGATAGAAAAGTTTGAAAGTTTACTTAGTAATAAAAAGGTAAAGGCAATTGGTGAAATTGGACTTGACTATTATTATGGTAAAGAAAAAAAGAAAGAACAAATTAAAGTTTTTAGGGAGTTTTTAAGTTTAGCAGAAAAGTATAATTTACCTGTTGTTGTTCATTCAAGAGAAGCTACTATGGATACTATTAATATTTTAAAAGAATATAATGTAAAAGGAGTAATTCATTGTTTTGGTGGTAGTTTAGAAACTGCAAAAGAGTATATAAAAATGGGATTCTGTTTAGGTATTGGAGGAGTTTTAACTTTTAAAAATTCTAAACTTTATGAAGTAGTTAGAGAAGTATCTCTTGATAATATAGTTCTTGAAACTGATGCTCCTTTTTTAGCTCCTGAACCTTATAGGGGAACAAAAAATGAGAGTAAATATATTCCTATTATTGCAGAAAAACTTGCATCTATAAAGGGCATAAGTGTAGACGAAATAATGACAAAAACTACTATAAATGCTAGGAGAATTTTTGACATATAATACTATATTTGATATAATTATATATGTTTAGGAGAGTGTAAAAAAGTGAAACGATACAAACCAAAGAAATGGTTTACTTATACCAGATTATTTATTGTATTTTTGATTATTTTTACATTAGGAAAGACAACTAATGTGGTTTATGATGTTTTAAATACAAAAAATGTTAATGAAGATAAAGCACTTGAGCGTGCTCTTATAGAAGATAATAAGAAAGATATATATTATCAAGAAAATCCTGTTCTTGCTAAGTATATTAATGTGCCTGAAAAAGGGTTTAATGTAACTAAAGATAATAAAAAGTATGAAATTACAGGGGATGATTATAATTTCTTTGTTGCTGTTGTAGCAAGTGAAAGTCATACTAATCGTGATGATATTTTAGCTGTTATGAGTGTTATTTTGAATAGAAGTGATGCTGGAAAGACACCTATAGAAGTTGTAACTAGTCCTGGTCAATTTGCTGGATATTTTGATGGATATTATTTAAGATATTTAAATGATGATGGAAGTTTAAAAACTAGTACTGCTTTAGTTCAAGAAGTAGTAGATGATGCGCTTAATGGTATAAGAAACAATAAATATTATAGTTTTAGAAGTTGGGGAAGTACTAGTTATAGTGATAAGTATATTGCTTATTATGGTAATAGGTTTAATTAATGGAAGATTTTAGATTTAAGAAAAGTTTAGGTCAAAACTTTTTAATTGATAATAATATTAAAGATAAGATAATTAGTAGTGCATCTATAACAAAAGAGTCTATTATATTAGAAGTAGGTGCTGGAAGTGGAGAATTAACTAAAAGGTTAGTTCTTTTAGGCGTTCCTGTTATTTCTTTTGAGATAGATACTAGACTTAAAGAAGAACTTTTAAATTTGAAAGAAAAGTATGATAATTTAAATTTAATATTTGAAGATTTTTTAACTGTTGATTTACAACAAGTATTATCTAAATTTAATTATAAAAAGGTTCATTTAATTGCTAATTTACCTTATTATATAACTACACCTATTATTACTAAAGTGATGGATGAAGTTATGATTGATGAAATGATTATTATGGTTCAAAAAGAAGTAGGAGACAGGTTTAAAGCACTACCTAATACTCGAGAATATAATAGTTTATCTGTGTTTTTACAGTATTATTTTGATATTGAAAAAGTTACTTTAGTTAGTAAAAATTGTTTTGTTCCAAGACCAAAAGTAGATAGTATAGTAGTTAAGTTTAGTAGAAAAAAAGATTTATTAAAATTAAAAAATAAAGAGTTATTTTTTAATTTTGTTAGAGATGCTTTTAAGTTTAAGAGAAAGAATTTAAGAAATAATTTAAAAAGTTATGATTTAGAAAAAATAGAGAATATTTTAAAAGAAATAGGAAAAGACCTTACTTTTAGAGCAGAACAACTTAGTTTAGAAGATTTTGTTTATATAGCTAATAAACTTTAGAACATAATTATTTATATACCCTCATATATTTTTATGGGGGTATTTATGATTAGTATAGGAGATTATGTCACTAGAAAAAGTTATAATAATGATATCGTTTTTGAAGTAATTGAAATCGAGGGAAAAGAGTGTTATTTAAAGGGAGTAGATGTAAGGCTTATGGCTGATGCACCTATTGGAGACTTAACTATTTGTGATAGAAGTAAACCAAATGATGATTTTTTTCCCAGTTTAGATATGAATTTAGATAGAAATGAATACTTTTATTTACCTGGAAAGATACTTCATATTGATGGGGATAAGTCATATTTAAATAGATGTATGGATTTTTATAAAAAGAATAACGTTCTTGCTTATGGGAAAAATATTAAAGAAAGTGAGATTTATAAAGAATTACCTAAATATTTAAATCAGTATAACCCAGATATTTTAATTATTACTGGACATGATGCTTATCATAAGAATAGAGATAAGAATAATAGTGAATTTAAGAATAGTGAAAATTTTTGTAAGGCTGTTAGTGTTGCAAGAAAATATGAAAAGTCTAGTGATAAACTTATTATAATTGCAGGTGCTTGTCAAAGTGATTATGAAGAATTAATTAAAGCTGGAGCTACTTTTGCATCTAGTCCTAAAAAGATTAATATACACGCATTAGATCCAGCTATTATTGCGACTTCACTTAGTTTATTAGATAGAAGTGAAGAAGCAGATTTACTAACACTTTTATCTAAAACTAAATATGGAAAAGACGGGATAGGTGGACTTAGATGTAAAGGAACTATGTATGTGGGATACCCTAGGAATGAGGTATAAATGAATACTAGTAAAGTAAAAGAAGAAATAAAGGGTATGATAGGTAAAAGTGTTAAGATTAAGGTAAACGTAGGAAGAAATAAGTATGAACATTATGAGGGAATTATAAAAAGTGTATACCCTTCTGTGTTTACTATAGAAACTAGTAATTTTATTAAAAGTTTTTCTTATAGTGATGTTCTTACAAAAGATATACAGATTAAAATAAGTAATTCTTGATTTATAAAAAAATAAGTCTTATAATTAAATTGTGGAGTTACAAGGAGGAAATGATTTATGAAAATAACTAACGTAAGTATTCGTAAAGTTGAGAAAGAAGACTCTCGTATGAAAGGTATTGCATCAGTTCTACTTGATGATGAATTTGCAGTACATGATATTAGAATTATAGAAGGGACTAAGGGACTATTTATAGCTATGCCTAGTAGAAAAACTAGTACTGGTGGGTATAGAGATATAGCTCATCCAATTAGTCAAGAAGTTCGTAGTATGTTTGAAAAAGCAATCTTAGATGCATATGCAAATGCTGAAGATACAACTGAAACAACAACTGCAACTGAAGAGACTGAATCAGAAGAAGAATAATTACAAAGGATCTACTAAAGTAGGTCTTTTTTGATGTGCATAAAAACAAGCTTATTAACATATAAATTAATGGGTGACTAGTCTGAAAAGAAAAAACAAAATTTATTTTAAAAACAGTTAAAAAAGGGCAGACTTCCCCTTACCCCAAAAAAGTCAAAAGTTAAACTGATAAATGATTGGCATTCTGATTAATTAAATCAATTAATTCATTAGATGTAAGACCAAGAGATAGTAATTGTTTAAGTGATTGATTGAAATTATTTTTAGTGTATTTGATTCTATCATCAATAGGTGTTTCAACTGAAGCTAAATCAACGGGATTCCAAACTTCACCTGTTTCAAACATATGATAGATAGCAACTAAAATTTTTCTAGCAATTGCAATGTAAGCACGTTTCTTGCCACGACGTTTAGAAATTTTTTCAAACTTCTTGGAATAATAAGTATTTGTTTTATCTTTGACTGCATTGTGAGCAACTTCAACAAGATAAGGTTTAAGATAAACACCAGCACGAGAAATTTTAACAGATTTTTTCTTACCAGCTGATTCATTACAACCGGGAGCAAGACCGGCCCAAGAAGTAAGACGAT
>CANPXI010000020.1 GCA_947585885.1 uncultured Bacilli bacterium | reverse complement strand
TTTCTACTATTTTTTTTTGTTCTATCTTTGCATTCCCGTCATATGAAAAAACTATATCATCTTCTTCATAAATATTATCATTCTTATTATTAAAAACATAAAATTTGGTATTACTAGTATTATAAAACACATCATTTTTACCTACAAAATTACCATTTAAATATACATTATAACTCTTATTATTATATTCATCTAAAAGAGAAGATGCATCTTCACATTTCCACTCATCACACTTTAAAATAGTAAAAGGGTTTAAAAATAAAGTATAATCTTTTTTTTCTTTAAAAGTCTCAAAAACTAAATAAAATCCAAAAATAATTAAAGCAAATAATAACATGAAAGATATAATACCAATTTCAAACTTATATTTTTTCATAACTTTCTCCTAATCATTAAATTTTATATACTTGTAATAACAAATACCCCTACTACCATTATATCTATCTGAAATAATAATTGAATCACTTGCTGGGTCAGCCATATAAACAAGTTGTCCACTAACACCTGTAACATAAACCCAGTGACCAACTTCACCAGAACTATCACATTTAACTCCTGCAATTACATGATATCCTTGATTTAATTTTTCTGCTATAGCTTGTGGTTGATTACTAGTTAAACTTCCACTATTATATTCAAAATTATGATTACCAAGGGCTAACTCAATAGCAACTTCATTTCTAAGTAAATTACCACTTAAGCCACCATTATTTTTTAAAAGTGTTAAAAATGTCCCTGGATTAAAATCTTGAATTACTAATGGTTTTCCACTATTAGCAAGCATCATAGCATTAGAAGTAATTAAACATCCCACTTGAGCCATTGTTGAACTTCCTATATACATGTTACCCCAAGGATTATCAAATTGTCTCCAATTAGCCCAGTCACCAGTTGCTCCATAACTACAATTTGGACTACTAAGTGTATATTCTGCTCCATAATGTTTACGAAGAATTTCAACATAATCAAGTCCATCATTAGCCATTTGATTCCAAGCATTTTGTGAATTACTTACATATCCAGTAGCAGTGATATTATGAAGTTTATCAGTTAAAACCATACCGTTTACACTATTAATAGCATTTTTAAATTCACTAGCTCTGTCACCATAATACTCATCAACGGATGGTCTAAAAGGTGAACAAATAGCCCCTTCTGGTATTGCATTTTCACTTAAGAATACATTTCTACCCTTACTTTCATCATTACCAGCCATACATATATAACATCCTTTATCAGGATCACAATATGCTTGATGGAAAGTACTAGGAGATATTTCTATAATAGTTTGACCATTTTCAGTAACTCTTTTAAGTCCAGTATGACCTAGAATATAACTTCTAGCAGCAATAGCTTGAACCTTTAATGCTTCACTAGGTGCTCCACCATTTTCTACATAAACAACACCCATTACATACTTTTCTAAATCAATTAACTCTTCTCCTTTAATAACTTCACCAGGCTTATAATCTGGACTTCCTGAAAGTGCATCACTATACGCAGGATAAATAAGTCTTACTTTAATATTTGAAACATTAGCACCATCTATATTATATGTACAAACTGTTCCATTACTACTAAAATTAGTTGATAAAGTTGGTACATTATTAGGGTAACCTAAAACATAATTCATATAATCTTGTCTTGAAGCAATATACTCAATAATACCCTCTATATCTTTATCTACAAAATAGTCATAAGTAACAGTTTTATCAGGCATATATTCTTGTAAATATCTAGGATAAGTAGTATGAATAAATCCACTATCATACCCATATGTAACACCATTTATTGTAATTTTAGCATTATCATCGGTAGTAGTACTAGTATCAGCTTTTACATTATATTTTGAAGTATCCGGTCTATTTAAGCCATCTCTACACTTAGAACTAGATTTTTCATAAGCTGAAACAGCATTAACATCTTTTTCATATTGATTTGCTACTTCTTTTCCATATCTTAAAAACAAATTAATTTTTTCTTCACTCTTATAATAATTTTTATTATCTTCTGGTTCACAACTTCCATCATCTGGGTCTTCAGTTTCTTCATTAGGTACCCAAACATAATAAGTATAAACATCATTAAAAACATAATAATCTAAAAGAGTATCAATATCTTTTCCTTTATAAATTTTAGCCGCCATTAAAGTTGAAATAGCATCTAAATCATTAAAATTCTCTAAATCTTCCAAACTATTTATTTTATTTTCATCTACATCTTCAGGAAGAATATATGGTTTTCCATCTGTATTATAATTTTGAGTTTCAAAAGCATAATACAAAGAAGCCATCAAATATCCTGGAGATAAAGGCGCAACTCCACTATTATTTTTTTCTTTTTCATCTATACGTTTTTTAACATAATGTACGAGTTCACAAGGATTCTCTAAATTATAATTACCAAAAAAATTTCTAATTGTTGCAAAAAAACCTAACTTACATTCTCCACCTTCAGCAGCTTCCATCATGTCATTAATTTCACCTGTAGTCATACCTTCAGTATAATTTTCATATGTATTTAAAGTTTCATCCCCAGAAATACCAAAATAACTAGATAAACTACTAACTATCATACCTATTATTACTATAATAAATATAGCTAAAATAAATATACCAAGAACTAATAAAACTCCCCATCCTATAGGTGTAGCAAAAAACGCTGCAAGAACTTTAGCTATAGCTGCGCCACCCTTTACAGCTGCTTTACCTACAGCTTTACCAGCTTGTACAGTGGCTTTACCAGCAGTTTTACTAGCACTTGCTGCAGCCTTACTAGCATTAGTTGCTCCTTTTGCCAAAGTACTTTCTGCCTTTTCTAAACCATTTGTTACTTTATTTCCACCTTTAATAGGTTTAGTAGCATTATTTTTACTAGATAAACCATTACTAGTTTTTGAACGTAGTCCCTTTTTCTTAGTTTCAAGCCCGTCTTGAAGTCCATCACTTGACACATTACCTAAAGTATCGCTACTATTTAATTTATTACTTTTTCTTAAATTTTTTGCTTTAGTATTTTCTATTCTATTTCTAATATTTTTAACATCATTAATATTATTTTGAAGACTGCCAAAACGGTTCCCAGAATTATTCTGTGAACCATTTTCTCTTATTTCATTTTCATTTTGAAAATTATAATCGTCTTCCATAAATAACTACCTCGTTTGTTTATAGTCCTCCGCCACTTCCAAATGAATCTAACTCTTCTTGAGTAACTATAACATTAATTCTCATTCTTCTAGAACCACATACAAATAAAGCTTCTCCTTGATTATATTTCTTAATACTTTCCTTTTCTTGATCATTTAAATCAATAAGTTTTGATAAGTCTTCTACTGCTTGTTTCTTAAGTCCCATAACTAAATAATAAGCAGCATTATCAAAAATTGCTTTACCGTGAATAATAACTTCAGGACTAGCAAAGTCAGTAGGTTGTTGTGTAATTATAATTGTACCTGTATTATACTTTCTACTTCTTCTTTGAACTTGTGCTAAAAATTCTGCACCTAAAGTATTTTTATCTGCGAGTAATGTATGAGCTTCATCTACCATTAAAACAGTATTAGTATTCTTATCTAAGCATAGTCCCCAAGCGTGTTTTAAAATATTAAAGAATAAAGCATTTCTAATATTAGCATCACTATTCATTAACTCTTTTATATTAAATACTATAAAGTCACTATCAGGTTCTACTGTAGTATGTCCAGTAAAATAATAACGTAACTCTTTTACAAGAGGTCTAACCTTAAGTTCTAGTCTTTCCATTACATCTCTTTCATGAGTCTTTTCAGTCATACTGTGTAGTCTTCCATTAATAGTCGCATACACATCGTCAAATGTTGGATAGTCTTCTCTACTAAACTTACTAAAATCAGTATTTTCATCTATCTTATATCTTTTATATGTATCTTGCACTACTTCACTAAATAAAGTAAGTACATCTTCTTCTATATCAGGACTATAATATTTCATAAATGCTTTTAAAGTTTGAAGTGTTCTAGTAAGAATAGCATATCCAACACTACTTCCGTCTTCTTCATCCATATCAACTACTACTTCAAGTGGATTTATCATACCGTAAGATCCACCTCTACCTAAATCGATAAAGTCTCCACCATATAACCTAGTCATATCAGATAGTTCCCCTTCAGGATCTATTGCTACAATCTTATGACCATTTCTTATATTAGCTCTAAGTAATACTTTAGCAGCAGTACTTTTACCACTACCAGAAGTACCAAGCATTATAATATTTGCATTATTTCTATTAAACTCTTTCTTAATTTGATATAAAAATTGATTAAATAATATAATACCTCCAGAAAAATCTACACCAAGTAAACAAGAAAGTCCAGGGTCTTTAATACTATCAAAAACAAATGGATACATCGCACTCATTGTAACACTAGGAATAGGTGTTCCAATTCTAGCTTCTAAATCGGTATTAGGAGTAAAAATTGGTAAGCAAGACTTCAAAATAGCTTCTTGTTCATATCTTAAAACAATACCTTTCATTCCCATAGCATCCAAATAGTTTTTTACTTGAATTTTTTTATTTTCCAACTCTTCTGCACTATCAGCACTTACCATAACATGCATTTGAAAATCAAAAATTCTAGCTTGTGTTGCAGTAAGCATACTAATAAAATTTTCAATACTTTCATAATCTTGTCTAATTCTCTCTTGTACTGTCCTATCATACTCTTCTTGATATCTAACTTTCATATCAGCTATCTCTTTATTAAGCATCTTAGATAAAACAGAAAATTGAATAGGAATATGTTTAATAATTATTTTAATACCTGAATATTGAGTTAAATTAGCAAGATACCCCTCACTAATCATCTTTGGATAACTAATTATAGTAAGAAAGCAACAATACTTTCCACTTATAATCATATCTCCACTTCTAAACTCTAGCCCTTTAGGCGCTAGTTGACTCTTTAAATTCATTCACTAATCACCGTCCCAAATTCAGTCCTATTTCCATCATTTAAGAAACCATCAAGAAGTACTCTTAAGTCATCATTACTAGTTTGTGTTGCAACAAGTCCACATGTTGCAAGTCCACTTATCAAACTTTGAATTCTCTTTTGAATAATCTCAGGTCTCTTTTCTCTAAATAGTAAGAAATATTCAGTATCAGCAACACCTATTTCTTTACTCATAAACAAATTAGCCTTATTAATATCTTGCATAACAAGTCTCTTCATAACAGGGGTTTGAACATTATTATAAAGAAGTTGTAACTGACCTAAATAAACATTAATGTCTACTGGCCTATCTGCACATATAATCCAAAATTCATAATCTAGAGTATTATAGAAGTTTCTTAAATTATAAATAACATTTGATTGACTCTCATAATCCATAATAAATATATTCTTTGGTTGTATCTTAACTCCGGCTACTTGCATTCCATCATCAAGCTGAATCGCACCATTTAAAATAGATCTAATAGGAAGCCAATTTTCTGCATATTTTGAAGATTTACTATTAATCTTACTTTTCTTCTCCGTATTCACTTCTAACACACCAACCTTTCCATATATACACTCTTCTATTTGAAATAAATGAGTAGAAATCACCCAAAAACATCATAACATTATGGTAATACGGAATAGGTACCACCAAAAATGTACCAATTCCTATAGGTAATAACTTAATAATTGTTGCTATAAGACCATTTGAACCAATAGCAAGAAAGAAAATTATAGATAAAGCAAGTCCTACCAAAAACACTGTAAGGTCTATTGGTCTAAACATATTAAATATAAGTTGCCCTTTTTTACTATTAGCTGGTATCAAATACATATTATTCATTCTTTTTTCCTCCTTTTACTAATTCCTAGGTTTAGGATTTGGTTTTTCATCCCTTTTATTTCTTCTTACATAGCCATTACTACTTTGAAAATCTTTTTTCTCTTGCTCGATAGATTTTTTAGTAGCTTCTTCACTTTGAATATTTGCATTATATTTTCTTATTTCATCTTTTGATTTAAAATCAAGAGTACTAAAGTCTTCATAACTTTTAATCTTTCTATCCTCACCCAAATTATGACTATCAACAAAATCATTATAATCTTTTAATGCTTCAATTACACTTTCATCAGCTTTTGAATTAATACTTGGATCAGTAGATCTTGCTAAAGATAATTCAGAATTAAAGAATTCAGCTCTAGATTGATTATATTCTCTTTCTATTTGATCTTGACGATCTTTAATAAGTTGTGCCTGATTTTTTCCTATTGGTTGTCCGTTAGGACCAACTAATTGTTGATAATTACCACTTTTTAATTGATTTAATTTTTCATCATTTTTAAATCTATCAGCTAAAGAGCCATATCTTGTTTCAAACTTACTATTTAATACTTGATTTAAATTATTTCTTAAACCAGTTGCTTGATTAGAAACATCAATTTGTTTTCTAACTCCTTCAATTCTTTTATCCACATCAGCAATATCTTTATCAAATTTTGAAACAGTTGAAGCATCTCTCCCTTTTCCGCCAAAGAAGTTTTCTACTCCTCCAGCCATAAACATACCAAGTCCTCCAGCACCAGCAACTTTAGCACCAGTTGCATAACTACCCTTAATACTTCCAACTGTCTTTCCTATACCACCGGCAATATTTTTAGAAGTAGCAAATCCAATCGCACCATTTTTCATACCAGAAAAACCACCAACAACTGCTCCACCAAGTCCTCCAGAAACAGCACCTGCAACAGTACCTCCAACAAGACCTGCACTACCTCCTACAATACCGCCAAGTACACTTAAGAATGACTTTCCACCAGGTGGATTACCAAGCTTAACTCCAATAGCATCTTCTAATAACTTAGGTATCTCCTTTGCTGCTTGGAAAACACCAACATAAAGAAGAACACGAACTAATAAAGGAAGTGCCATAAGTGATCCCGTTGTAACAGGTAAACCATTTTTAAGAAGTAGTGATAAAACAACAAATGCTAAATACAAAGTAAGTATTCTAAAAAATATTTGCATATAAATTCCAGCATATAATTTCCAAAATGAAGATAACCTATTCTTTTGAGATGGATCAATAGACATTATAATAGGAATTGGAGAAATAATTTGTAAAATAACTAACTTAATAATCCTTACTGCAAGTTCTAACGTAAATACAATGAAATAATAACATAAAAACATACCAAATATACCACTTACAAAAGGAGTATAGTCAAAATCACTACTAGATGCATATCCAAGTAAATAAGATATACCCTCTACTTTTGTAACTCCATCTTCTTGATAACCAACTGCAACTTTATTATAGTCTTCACAATAATAGGCATTAGATGAATTAGAACAATCAGCATTTGGTAAGAAAAACATTAAAAACGCATTATTAACAAATTTCTTTGCTTCCACTGGATCTTCTACAGTCAAATAATCATCAAAATCAGCGTCAGTTGATTGTACTCCATATATAATTTTAGGAATAACTCTTTGAGAAATAACTAAACCTTGAAAATCCCCTAATACATTAAATATAATTGGTGAAAGTATAATCATAATAACAGCAATAACGATATTTTTAATAAAAGAAGCTCCATTTTTAGTAAATTCACTAATTTTATCAGGATCTACTAAATAATTAATAAGCATAACAGCAACCCTAAATAAAGCATAAACACCTGCTAAAACCATAACCCTATTAATTATATAATTTATTTCTGCACTATAAGCTGATACGTTAGAAGAAACCTTAGCCATATCAAAAAATGCTTGCAATGCTAAATCTGCAACTTTATAAATGATTCCATCAACAAACATACATATTTGAGATAAAATAGGTATAGCAAACATTCCAAAACTCATTGTGCTTTTTATAATTCCAATCATATTTAAATCCTTTCTTTTATTTTACTTAATACCACATAATATATCTGTTATTCCAAATAAATTTCCTAACATATCAATAAATGTTGGAAGAAGTAATATAATTAATAAAATAACTAATCTTTTACCAAACTTTACAACAGATTTCATTAAATCATCTTTACTTTGTGCAACACTCTTAGCAAAATCTATCAAACTAAATAATATTAGTAACACAATAGAAAATATCTTAATAAACATATAAACAGTATTTAATAACTTAGCAAGATTATATTCTGAGTCATCAACAGAACCTAAATAATCAGTACAAATACCAGTCACTGATGAAACCTTTTCTTCAAAATTATACTCATTTTCATAAAATTCACTAGTTGTTCCATTATTTAAATTTGAAACATCCCCATAATAAGAATTATCTTTCGCATAATCTTTATCTGTAGTTATTAAAACATTCTTAATATTACCATCATTATAAGTTAATGTAATACTAATATCTTCATTTTTAATACAAATAAATGGATTTTCATCTTGATTTGAGTTTGTCGGAAAGAAAGAACTTAACTCTCCTTTATGAAATTCAAAGTTATACCCACCTACACTAATATAAGCACCGTTTTCATCAGTGTACTCTATCTCTGATGAGTTAGATCTATCAAAATTCATTCTTATATAATATTTACCGTCACTCTTCTTAAAAAAATGAAAATTTAAATCTTTATCTATATCTTTTAATTTATTTTTATTATAACTAAAATCACACCCAGGTAATATTTCCTCTATAACCTTATCTTGTAATTCTTGTTGTTTATCACTAGAAAGAGAAGAATTAATCTTAGGGTATCCACTCTTTACTTTACCAGCAAAAAAAGTAATTGAATCATTTTGATATCCCTCTCCAAAAAGAATTGTAAAAGTACCATCCATTAATTGAGTAGTAATAGCTGGACAAGTTATATTTCCGTCTTTTTTAGCATTTTCTATAAATTCTTTTGCATTATAATGAACAATATAATTTCCAAAATCACCATCTTTAACGTCTCGCAAATACCAATTATTTTCTAATTCTTTATTATCAACAAAAAACTTAACTGTTTCATCATCATATAATCTTACCTCTAAATCATAATAAATAGCGTCTTGGTCTCCACCTTTTCCACTAGTCGCAGGAAACAATACCCATTCATAACCACAAGTAAATTCTAAAGTTGATGCATTTACATTAACAGAACATATCATAAAAAATAATAAAAATGTAAATATATATATAAACCTATTTTTCATATTTTTCTCCCACTTCTTTACACTAATAAAATTATAAATTAAATTCAAGGATAAATCAATAATAATTAGCTAATTTATTATACACAAAACTAACAAAAATTCCAAATATTAAAATAATTTCATAAATTAAATAAACATAATTATAATAAAATTTATCATAAACATACATTAAATAAAAATCAATTTTAAGTAAACTATCGAGTTCATTATAACTAAAACCAAAAATATAATTAATTAAAAATACTATAATCATTACAAAATTACTAACTAAAAAAGATAAAACATAATCTTTTTTCTCTAACTTAAAATCATAAATTATAAATATCAAAGTACTATATATAATCAAAAAATTATGAGTAATAAAACAATGAAAAAAGCCAAAAGTATATAAATAATTAATACTAGGAAAAATACATGTCATAAGTGGTCCAGTAAAAACTAAAGGAAAAAATAATTTAAAAACATTCCTTTTCTTAAATATAACTGAAAATAAAATACCATACATTATAATATAACAAAAATATAAATCTAAATGTTTACTAAAAGCAAAAGTACCATAATATAAATAACTAATTCTATAAATTAAATGAAAGCTTAAAATAATACAAAACCCTACTATTCTAATAATATTTTTAGTCTTATTACTTAAATTTCTAAGCTTATCTTTAAATATCAAAATTAATACTACTAAAACTATAGTAATAATTAAATAGATAATATGTGGTAAACAAAAATAACTAAATCTTTGATAACTACTGCTACCTAATAAAAAATTTTTAATACTCATTATACTCATAGCATAATTTTATAATCTAATTAAAAACTAGTCAATTAAAACAAAATAAAAAGTTCTATTTCTAGAACTTAATACATTTAGTTTTATTCATCAACAACAACAATATCTGGATTAAATCCACAAGTTACTTTTTCATTTTTACCTGTTGGATGTAATGCACAATAAGCACAATTTTCCCAATAATCATTAGCAACTAAATTAACAACAATTTTAGTTATAGCTATAACCATAAATGCTAATACTGCAGCAATAATTTTTTTAATTAAAAGACTTTGTGCTTCTTTTATCTTCTTTTCATCCTTTTCCATTACAGCCTTAGCCATTGTTATCATACCTGAAATTATAAGTAAAAGTGGTACAACAATTTGTATAGCCAAAATTATATAACCAAATATTGTCCAAATAGGTGCCATTGTTTGAGAACATAAATCAAGGCTCATAAAATAAATTAAATTCATACTATTCTCCTTCTTCCTTAACTTAATTCTAATATATTTACTAAATAATGTCAAATTAAATGTGCAAACTTTACATTAAAATTTAAACATACCCAATAATTTATTCTTAGAACCATCATCTTCCTCTATACCAGAACTTTGTTTAGCAAATCCAAGTTTTGATAAAAGACCATTAATTTCCTTACTAGTATTGTTCCTATCATCAAGTGATGGTATATTATAAAATACTTTAGCCTTAGCCTCATATTCAAAAATATTTAAATCTGAATCTTGAACACTACTTTGATTTAATACAATTTTATCATCTTGATATTTTTCAAATACTCTTCTATCTCTTTTTAATAATTTATTTAATTTTAATATAGATGGCTCAATTAAATAAATTACATCATTACAAATATCAGTATCTGTATATTCATTTAAATCAATTAATATAACATTTACATCCCTATTCTTCATAAGTTCTTTAGCTAAATCCATAGAAGTAGTTGATACCATATCAGAATCATCAAAATAAACAAAATCTCTCTTATCCACTTCTATTGCACATACACTATAATTAACTTCTAAATGTTTTTTCATCATATACACAAGTGTAGTAGCGCCTGCTCCATCAGTTAAATTCTTAACACCTATAATTCTTGTATTATTTGAAGTTATAGTTTCAACATAATTAGGACTACTTTCATTTACATTATGAATATGTGCAACATCTCTATAACTATTAGGATTTTGAAGTAAATATCTTACTCCCTCTAAATTTCTAGTAAAATTATAAATACCCATAGAAATTAACTTTGATAAATACGCCCCACTAGAACTTTCATCACTATCATCTAAAAGTAATATAACTTTACTCATATCTAAATTAATACTTAATTTTTGTAAAGTATCAATATTATTATAATCTTTAAGAGCAGTAACATCTAATATCATTCTATCATAATAAAAGTTAGTAAACTCATTTATAATATCATCAACATCATATACTCCAGTTAAATCTTTAATAACTTCAATATCCAAACTATTAAGCATTTCTTTATATTTATTTGCAATAATTACGTACATAAAAACCTCCCTATTCGCTCATACAATTTATATCATCAGTAGTATGATATAAAACCTTAGTTTCACCATTAACTGGAATAACAAATGTCCTCCATATTAGTGGAAGTTCTATTTTAATAAATGCCGTTACTTTATAATAAGCACCTTGTGATGTACAAACTCTACGAACACAATAACCTCCTGCAAACAAATCACCTTGTGGGCATTGGTCTTCATCTATTTTAGTAGTAGCATAACCTATATCTTTTAAATAATAATAAATTTTATCTTCAGTTTTAGTGCTATCTCTTAATTGATCTGTAGACTTACTCGCAACATCTCCGACACTCTTAGTAAAACCTTCATTTTCTTCTATAATATTAATAATTTGGTTTTTAACTTTAAAGGCTTTAGTATAATTAATAGAGACTGCTAAATAAGCAGAAAAAAGCACTATAAACAACACGACAAACCCAAGTAGCCATGTTCCACCTATCGCTTCTCTCATAATCTATTAACTCCTACTTTCTATCAGCGTTTATATCTTCACCAGTACATCCTTTAGCTTTATCACATTTACAAATCCAGCAACTTGTCTTATCACTTGAAGTTTGACAAGCATCACTTTCTCCAGCTTCTACTTCTTGTGCAGTATAGCCAGGTCCATAAGCATTACAAGTTTGTTGAACTATAGTCCTTTGAATCATTGGCCAAACAAATGCGTAGAATAATGCAGCAACTGCAGCAATAGCGATAACTGTGATAACAGTCATATTTAATTCACCTGTAGCTTCTTTCATTTAAGCATACCTCCTCTATACTATTATTATTACAATTATTATTATACTTTAAACATAAATATTTATCAAGTAATATTAAAAAACAGATGTAATTTTTTTGTAAATAGTAGAATAAAGAGTTAAATTCTCGTTTTTGAAAAATAAGAGAATTTAGTTATGTAATAAATTATATTATAATAAA
>CANPXI010000019.1 GCA_947585885.1 uncultured Bacilli bacterium | reverse complement strand
ACAGAATGATTGTAAAAATGGATAAAGACTACCCAGAATATGACCTTAAAAATAACAAAGGTTATGGCACTAAAAAACATATAGAAGCAATAAAAAAATATGGAATAACACCTCATCACAGAAAAACATTTAACAAAGTAACTGAATACGTTAAATAATGAAATAAATATGAAAACAATTGAGAAATAAAATAACTTATAGTAAAATATTTATATGGAGGAAAATATGAAAAAAATGTTAAAAAATTTAAAAAAAGAACAAGCAATACCATTTATAGTAGGTTTAATTATTGGTTTAATCATAATGCTTTTATTCTACCCAGAAAGAATAGCCGAACTTAAAAATAAAGAACAAGTCGCACTTACTCTAAACAAAACAAAAATAACTGCTGATGAACTTTATGATGGTTTTAAAAATAACTATGGAATGGCTGTTAATGAACTTATAGAAGTAATAGATAAAAACATACTTGAAGAAAAATATGAAATGACTACTGACATGAAAAAAGAAATAACAGACTACGCTAATAATGTAATATCAAACTACACTAATCAGTATAGTATAACTGAAGAAGAATTTTTAAAACAAAGTGGCTATGAAACAAGAGAAGAATTTGATAACTACATAAAACTAGATTACTTAAGAAATAAATACTATAACGAATACCTAGAAAAGCAAATAACAGAAGATGAAATAAAAGACTACTATAATAAAAATGTATTTGGAACAATAACTACTGAACATATCCTTGTAGAAGTGACTGATACAACAGATGAAACTACTGCAAGAAGTAAAGCACAAGAAATACTAAATAAACTTACAAAAGGTACTTCTTGGGAAACATTAAAAACAGATTATAAAAATGATATAATAACTGAAACAGTAACAGTAGACTTTGATTCTAGTATTGACGAAAACTATAAAACCAGCGCTGTTAATCTAAAAGATGGTGCATACTCTAAAAGTTTAGTTCATTCTTCATATGGTTTTCATATAATATATAGAAAATCTAGTGAAACAAAACCTGAACTAGAAAGTGTTAAAGATAGAATAGTAGACGTACTAAAAACAGAAGAAGAAACAAAAGACACTAATCTTTATCAAAAAGTAATGCTTAAAATGAGAGAAGAAGCAGGCCTTGATATAAAAGACACATACTTAAAAGATTTATACAAAAAATATGAAAAAACTATAAACGAATAAGGAAAAAATTATGTTTATTATAAAAGCAATATATGTATTTTTTCAAGTAATAAAAGGAATACTAGAAGGCGGAGGCTACAAAAAGAAATAAAAACTACTTGTAAAATACATAAATAAATGATAAAATGAAATTACTTGATGAGTGGGCAAAAACCCACTCTTTAAATTTTAAAAAAGGAGGAAAAAATGGAAGAAAAATTAAGGAGTGCTCTTGCTAAACCACTTCAAGAAATAGGAGTAAAAATAAGTTCTATAAGTCTTGGTGAAGAAGACGGAGCAAAAACATTATTTATAAAAATTGAAAGTGATAAAACAGTAGACACAGACCTATGTGCTAAAGCTAGTGAAATAATAAACCCAATAATAGACGACTTAGAAATAGAAGAATTAAATAACGAGTTCATATTAGACATATGTAGTAAAGGAGAAAGTAATGAATAATAAAGAATTTAAAGCAGCATTTGATTATATAGTTAATGAAAAAGGAATTGACCCTGAAGTAGTAAAAGAAGCAATGCAAAATGCATTTACTGCAGCATACAAAAAAAATACTGGAGAAGATGCAGACATAAGAACAGAAATCAATACTGAAAACGGAATGATAAGAGTATATAGAAGATGGACAGTAGTTGATGAACTTACTAATATAGATGCAGAACTTACTAAAGAAGAACTAGAAGCAGAAGGAAAAAAAGCAGAAATAGGCGATATAATTGAAGAAGAAATCGATACAGAAGACTTTGGACGTGTTGCAATAAGTGTAGCAAAACAAGTAGTGCTTCAAAAAATAAGAGAAGCTGAAAGAAACAACATGATGGATGAATTTAGAGATAAAGAAGACGAAATGATGATTGGTTTTGTTGCAATGGCAGACAACAGAAATTACTACATCGATTTAGGAAAAGCAAGAGGAATACTACCTAAAAACGAATTAATTCCTGGTGAAACTCTTAAAATGGGTGACTCAATAAAAGTATACATTACAAAAGTAGAAGAAACACCAAAGGGACCTCTTATTAAATTATCTAGAAAACACTTTGGTTTCGTAAAAAGATTATTTGAAAGTGAAATACCAGAATTTGCTGATGGAATACTTCTAATGCACGGTGTAGCTCGTGAAGCAGGAGTAAGAAGTAAAGTGGCTATTTCTAGTACTGACCCAAACGTTGATGCAATAGGTAGCTGTATTGGTGAAAAAGGAAGAAGAATTGCAAACATAATAGAAGTACTAAATGGAGAAAAAGTAGACTTAATACTATATGACGAAAACCCAGAAGTATTTATTGCAAATGCTCTAAGTCCTGCTAAAAACCTAAACGTATCAATAACAGATGAAAAAGAAAAAGAAGCTTTAGTTATAACTGATGATGAAAACTTAAGCCTAGCAATAGGTAAAAAAGGTATAAACATAAAACTAGCAAGCAAACTAACTAAATACAAACTAAACATAAAAACACTAAATGAAATAAATGAAGAAATAAACAAATAAGGAGGTATTCTCTTTGAAAACAAAAAAAATACCTATGCGCACATGTGTAATAACTAAAGAAAAACTTGAAAAAAAAGACTTAATAAGAATAGTTAGAACCCCATCAGGCGAAGTAGTAATTGATGAGTCAGGTAAACAAAATGGAAGAGGCGCATACCTAAAAAAAGACTTAGAAGTAATAAAAAAAGCAGAAAATAGTAAAATACTAGAAAGACACTTAGAAACTAGTATAAATAGTAGTATATATGAAGAACTAAAAAAATTATGTAATTAAAGAAAGAGGGTGCAAAAAATGACAGTAAAAGAATATGCATTAGACGTAAAAATAAGTGTAGAAGCACTTCTAAAAAAGTGTGAAAGTTTAGGAATTAATGTAAAAAGTGAAGACGACTTCCTAGAAGACGATGACATAATAATCCTAGATAATTCATTAAACACTACAGAAGAAGAAAACGAAGAAGAAAATTTACTAAGTGAAGAATTAGAAAGCAAATTTTCTTTTGAAGACCGTGCAGAAGAATTACTTGGTGGAAGTAACATACCTCTAGAAAGGGTAAAATTAGTAAAACTTAAAAAGAAAGATACTAGAAATAATAATAACTTAGAAGAATTTAAAAAAGAAAAGAAAAACATTTATAAAAACAAAACAAAACTTCAAACTAATAAAGAAGAAATAAAAAAAGACGTAATTCTTTATAAAAACAATATGACAGTAAAAGAACTAGCAACAAGTCTTAACGTAAGTGATGAAGAATTAGTAAAAAAACTATTCAATCTAGGCTTAATGATAAACATAAACTCAAGCATAAGTTTTGAAGATGCAGAAGTAATCGTACTTGACTATAATAAAGAACTAAAAAAAGAAGAAACAACAGATATAAGTAACTTTGAAGAATACGTTGTAACAGATGATGAGAAAGATTTAGTCCCTCGTCCTCCAATCGTTACAATAATGAGGCATGTTGACCATGGTAAAACATCACTACTTGATTACATTAGACACTCTCACGTAGTAAGTGGTGAAGCAGGTGGAATAACACAACACATTGGTGCTTATCAAGTAGAAATAAATGGAAAACTTATAACATTTATAGATACACCAGGTCATGCAGCATTCACTGAAATGCGTGCTCGTGGAGCAAAAGTAACTGACATTGTTGTAATAATCGTCGCAGCTGATGACGGAGTAATGCCTCAAACAAAAGAAGCAATAGACCACGCAAAAAGTGCTGGTGTTCCAATCATAGTCGCAATAAATAAAATAGATAAAACAACTGCTAACATTGACAAAATAATGTCTGAAATGAGTGAATACGGACTAACTCCTGAAGAATGGGGAGGAGACACAATATATGTAAAACTAAGTGCCCACACTGGCGAAAACGTTCCATTACTTCTAGAAAACATAATCGCTTTATCTGAAATGCTAGAACTAAAAGCTAACCCAAATAGATATGGAATGGGTACAGTAATAGAAGCAAAACTTGACAAAAACAAAGGCCCAGTTGCAACCTTATTAATAAATAATGGTACACTTCGTCTAGGTGACCCAATAGTCGTAGGTTCTTCTTTCGGTAAAGTAAGAACTCTAAAAAACAGTAATGGTATAGAACTAGTTGAAGCAAGTCCAAGTACTCCAGTAGAAGTAACAGGTTTATCTGAAGTACCAGTCGCAGGTGACAAATTCATGGCCTTTGAAAGTGAAAAAGAAGCAAGAAGCGTTGCTGAAAAAAGAAGTGTTTTAGAAAAAGAAAAGAAATATGCTAAAAAACCAGTAAGCTTAGACGAATTATTTGATGCAATAAAAGAAGGTAAAAAAGAAATAAATATCGTATTAAAAACAGACGTAAAAGGTAGTGAAGAAGCAGTTAAAAATGCACTTGAAAAAATAAACGTTGAAGGAGTAAAAACAAGTGTAATAAGAAGTGGAGTAGGAACTATAACTGAAAGTGATATTGTTCTTGCAAACGCATCAAACGCTATAATAATAGGCTTTAATGTAAGTCCTACATCAAAAACAAAAGAAGTAGCTAAAAACTACAATGTAGAAATAAGACTTTATAACATAATATATAAAGTAGTTGAAGACATAGAAGCAGCGATGAAAGGTATGCTTGAACCTGTTTACGAAGAAGTAATAACAGGTGAAGCTGAAGTAAGACAAATATTTAAATTCTCTAAAGTTGGTACAATCGCAGGTTCTCACGTAATTAGTGGTGTAGTAAAAAATAATGAAAATGCAAGACTAATACGTGACGGAATAATAATATATAATGGTAAAATAGGAAGCTTACAAAGAGAAAAAGACCAAGCAAAAGAAGTAAAACAAGGTTTTGACTGTGGTATAACTTTAGAAAACTATAGTGACATAAAAATAGGTGACACTATAGAAACATATGAAATGAAAGAAGTGAAAAGAGGATGAAACTAAAAGGTGAAAGAGCTGCTTCACTCATAATGCAAGAAATAAGTAAAATACTTTTAACTGAAATAAAAGATGAAGACTTAAAACACGTAACAATAACTTATGCAACAGTAACAAACGATCTAAGTTTTGCAAAAGTATACTTTACAACACTAGATGATTACAAAAAAGACAAAGTAATACGTGACATGAACAATGCTTCTTCATATTTTAGAACAGAACTAGCAAGTAGACTTAAACTAAGACATATGCCAGAAATAAAATTCATATATGACGAATCAATAGAATATGGTAAAAAAATAGAAGATATAATTGAAAAAATAAACAAGGAATGTTAAAATAAAAACTCAGGAGGTTAATGATGGAAAAAATTAAAATAAATTATAAAGAATTAGTACTTACTCCTTTACTATCTCTTTCTACTAAAGAAGAATTAAAAGAAATAAGTCTACAAGACTTAATAGTATATAAAAGTAGAATAGAAAGTATTAGTAAAGAGTTAAAAAGTCCTGTAAAAGTACTTATGAATATGCGTACTATTAAAGAATTTGAAACAGGTTATAAAAAATTAATAAGTATAACAAAAGAAGATGGTAACACATATTATACTTTACTAAAAAACAGTAACATAACTGAAGCTTTCAAATCTTTAGAAAAAATGATTGATCCTGAAGCATTAGACATAATGTTACTTAGTGAAACATTAGAAGTATTTACAGAAAAAAATACAAAAAAACTTACAAAAAAGCACAACTAATCTGTGCTTTTTTTGCATATTATGGTATCATTAAATTAATAATTAGAAAGGAAGTAATAAAAATGGCTTTAATTAAATGTAGTGAATGTGGTAAAGAAATAAGTGACAAAGCAACTAACTGTCCAAACTGTGGTTGTCCTATAGAAAAAGAAACAAGAAAAGTAGTAATAAAAAGAAATAACTTTGCTGCTGCTCTAAAAGCATATATAAGAGTAGATAATGTAGATATTGGTAGTATAAGAGTAAATAAAGATATAACTATAGACCTGCCTTTAGGAAAACACACAATAAATGTAAACACAGTTGGACTTAAAGGAGAAAGTACCGCAGTAGATGGAACACAGATAGAAATAACTAGTGATATGGAAGTAATTAACATTCTAGTAGGTGGTAAATATAGTCTAACAACTGAAATTGCTGGTATGAGTCAAGAAATCAAACTACTTGAAGTAGACTATGGAAATGGTAAAAAATATACTCCATATAAAAAAGAAAAGAAAGAAAAAGAAGAAACAAAAGAACCAAAAAAAGAAGTAAAAGAGAAAAAAGAAACAGAAGTAAAATTTAACTATAAAATTCTTTTAATAATACTAGCTATAGTTTTGTTTATTATAATAGTTATTGTCTTACTTAGTACGAATAAAAATGACTACTACGGAACATATACTGCAGAGTATAGAGAAATGGGTAAGGTAGTATTAGAAATAAATAAAAATGGTTCTTGCACATTTAAAAATAATAATAGGGTAATAGACTGTACATACACTCTTGATAAAAAAGATGAAAAACTAGAAATATCTATTCCTCTTCCAGTAAACGATGAAACAATAAAATGTGGAAGATTCACAAAAACTGATAAATCTATTTTTTGGTCTTGTACTTCTAAAATAAATAATTACATATCACTTGATAAAAGTATATAGAACTTCTATATACTTTCTTAGTGTAAAACATTTAATTTTTTGTTAAAATATAAATAGGTGTTTAATTATGATTAAAGAAAAACTTGCCTTAGTTCCTTTACTTCCAGGCTGTTATCTTATGAAAAACAAAGATGGAGTAGTAATATATGTAGGTAAAGCAAAATTACTAAAAAATAGACTTAAAAGCTACTTTAATGGAAGAGTAACAGGTAAAACAAAAAAATTAGTAAGTGAAATAGTAGACTTTGACTATATAATAACTTCTAGTGAACTAGAAGCTTTTATACTTGAAATAAACCTAATAAAAAAATATGATCCAAAATATAACATACTACTAAAAGACGATAAAAGTTACCCATATATAGAATTTAAAAATGAAAAGTATCCAAGCTTAGTAGTAAGAAGAGAAATAAATGTACAAAAGAAAAACAAAATGTTATTTGGACCTTTCCCAAATGCCTATGCAGCAAGAAGACTAGTAAACTTAATAAATAGATTATATCCTTTAAAAAAATGTGATAAAATGCCTAAAAAAGAATGCTTATACTACCATATAGGCGAGTGCCTTGGTTACTGTATACATAAAGACTTAGACACTAAAGACTTAAGAGAAGAAATAATAAAAATACTAAATGGACACGACGAGATACTAATAAACAAAATAAACGAAAAAATAAAATTAAACTCAGATAACTTAAACTATGAAGTAGCCCTAGAACTTAAAAAAGAACTAGACTACATTAAAGTTGTTTTCGAGCGCCAAAAAGTAGAACTAAATGATGGAATAAATAGAGATATATTTAACTATTACATAGATAATGGTTACATAAGTATAGTAGTATTCTTTTTAAGAAATGGAAAACTACAAGGAAACAAAAAAAACATATTCCCTTTAGTAGACGATATAAAAGAAACTATGGAGTACTACATAGTAAACTTCTATGCTAAAAAGAACTTACCTCCAAAAGAAATAATTGTCCCTGACTCACTAGACGTAGAACTACTTAATAGTATATTAGATTCAAAAATAATAAACGTAACAAAAGGTAAAAAGAAACACTTACTAGATCTCGCAAGAACAAATGCAAAAATAAACCTAGAAAACAATATGGAAATGATTTATAGAGATAACGAAAGAAACTTTGAAGCATCCCGTGAACTAGGTAACTTACTTGGAATAGAAAACCTAAGTGTAATCGAGTCATTTGATAACTCAAACCTATTTGGTTCTTTCACAGTAAGTGGAATGGTAGTATTTATTGATGGAGTAAAAAGTACAAAAGACTATAGAAAATTTAAAATATCAAAAGAACAAAATGATGACGTAGCATCTATGAAAGAAGTAATCTACCGTAGATACCAAAAAGCACTTCTAAATAAAACAAGAATACCTGATCTTATCTTAGTAGACGGTGGAATAAACCAAATAAACGCATGTAATGAAGTTTTAGAAAACCTAAACCTAAAAATAAAAGTATGTGGACTTATGAAAGATAACAAACACACACTAGACTCTCTAATAGATGGTGACACCCTAAAAAGCTATAAAATAGATAAAAAAAGTAATGTATTCTATCTTCTTACTAGAATAAGTGATGAAGTCCATAGATTTACAATAAACTATCATAGACAAATAAGAAGCAAAGGTTCCCTAAGTAGTGTACTAGATAACATAGAAGGAATAGGCGAAAAAAGAAAAAAAGAACTACTAAAAAAATATGGTAGCCTAAAAAAAATAAAAGAAACTTCTCTTAATGAACTAGAAGAAATATTGCCTATAAAAGTCGCTCAAAACCTAAAAGAATACCTAAGTGAATTAGAAGGATTAGACTAACTAATCTTTTTTTCTTTTAAAAGAAGAAAAAATAATATATAATTAAATTAGTGATAAATATGAAAGAATTAATATTAGAAAAATATCTAACATGTGATTACATATATATACCAATTCAAAATGAAGAGTTAAATATAAGAGAAACAAAAGAAGTATATAAATGTGACTTAATAACTAACTATAAAGGAGAAAACATCTATTCTCCAGTTTCAGGTAAAATATATGGAATAGGTAAAATAAACACAACAAGAAAAGAAGAAAATGTATTGGTATTAATAAATGACTTTAAAGATAAAACAGAAAAGAAAATAATATCAAAAGAAAACATATACAAAGTAGATAAAATATTACTAGATAAAATACTATACAAAATAAAATTAGAAAAACAAATAAACTTAATAATACCTAATATACCTAACCATACATTACTTCTAAAAGATAACATAAACGAAATATTAGAAACACTAAACCTAATAGAAGAAAAATACAAAAAAGAAATAAAAATAATACTAAACAAAAACGACATAGTATCATATCAAACACTATTTAGTTACTTAGGAACATACCCAAATATAACAATATCTTTTGAAAAAGGGGATGGTTTTTCTCTAACACTTTACGATATAATTGACTTTTATAATGAAATAAAAAACAAAGTAAAAAGGGACTTTATATATATAACACTATCCTATAACAATGAAACAAAAATAATAAAAACAAAAAGATACTCAAACTTAAAAGAAATACTAGATAATTTTGATTGTGATAAAGAAGCGGTAATTAATAAAAAAATAAAACTAACAGACAATAATTTTTTACTAGACGAAACAGTAAATTTAATTACTATAAATTAATGTAAAGTATTAAAAAAAATTATATAAAACTGCATTAAAAATTGATATAATAAAAATGTAAGATTATATGATAAAGGAGGTGTATTTATGAGTTGGTTCAGAAAACTATTCCCTTGGTTATAATCTAACTAAAAAGGGGGTTTGGTTATTATTTAAAGAGGTGAACGCATGAAAAACATTAATACACTTATAAAAGGAATATCAGTATTCTTACTATACATACTAGTTCCATACGTACTAGATATGTTTTTACCAGGAATAACAGAAAGCACAACAATAGAATTACTTTATAGATTTATATTTATGTTTTTATTACTTTTATTTTTCTTTCTTATTTATAAAGACGACATAATAAAAGATATAAAAGCATTTATTAAGTCACCAGGTAAAATATTACTTAAGTCATTATTATTCTTCCTATTTTTAATAATAGGCATAATGGTAATATCTTCCGTAATATATGCAATAAACCCTAGTTTCGAATATACAAACTCAGGACTAATAGACTCATTATTTCAAAAAAATTTCTTCATAATGATAATATATGTATTCTTTTTAACATTATTTACAGAACAAATAGTATTTAGGAAAGTATTTAGGGACATAATAAAGAATAAATACTTCTTCATAATATTTTCAGGAATAATATATGGTATTTTCCAAGTAGGTTATGTAATAACAGGAATAAATGATTTATGTACAATAATACCATTTGCTTATGCTGGAATGATACTAAGTACTTCATATGAAAAAACAGATAACTTAGTAACTCCATGTCTTGTATATTTATTCTATGACTTATTTTTACTATCCGGAATACTACTAGGACTATAAAGAAGTATTTAGAAAGTTTGGGATAAAATGAAAAAAAATGCAAGTTTAATAATAACTTCTTTACTAGCATTAAGTTTAATAAGCTTAATAGTTCTTAAAATAGAAATAAATAGAACAAATGATGAAATATTTGAAAAAGAATATATTGGAAATTTTGAAGATACAATAACAAAAACTGAAACAGAAAAAGAAATAACTTATGAAATAATAGATGATAAATTAACATACAGTTGGACATTTAATAAAGATGAAAAACTAAAACAAGCCCTAAAAGATAATATGGAAATAGATATGGACTTAAAACTATCAATATTACCTAACATACAAAATCAAAAATTAAATAATATGGTAGACAATAAAGACTTACTAGTAATAAAATTTAATCACCATGGTTCATTACCTACAAAAGCAAAAATATCACTAGACGTAAGTAATAAATATCAAAATGGTGAAACATTATACTTATATTACCTAAATGAAGAAAAAGACCAAATAGAATATATAGATAGTGGTATAAAAGTTAAAAATGGTAAAGTCGAGTTCACAATCGAACACTGTTCAGACTATTTCCTAACAGGATCAATCGTACAAGATGCAGTAAATAACCCTAAAAATATAAATCTAATAATAATAGTAATGGTAATAGTAATAATTGTATTAATTGCTTCAACCTTATTCCAAAACAAGAAATAGTATACTTAACTATTTCTTTTATTGTGTGTTATAATTGTTTTAGGAGGTAAAAGCTATGTTATATGTTTTATATGGAGAAAACGAAATAGAAATTGATAAATACATAAAAAAACTACAAAAAGAAAACAATATTGAAACTACTGTGACATATAACTATAAAGAAACAACTATCACTGACGTACTAGAAGAATGCTCTTATACTGACCTTTTTGGTAACAACAAATTAGTAGTATTAAGTGACTCAGACTTCCTAACAGGAAAAAGTACTCTAGAAGATGATAACTTAAATAAATATATTGAAAACCCAAACCCAAATATAATCTTAATATTTAAAGTTGTAACAGACAAACTAGATGAAAGAAAAAAACTAGTAAAACTTGTTAAAACAAAATCTAAAGTACTAGAGTTTCCTTTATTAAATGAAAAAACAATAAACGCGTATATCACTAACTACTTTAAAGAAAATAACTATAAAATAAATAATGAAAGCATTATGGAAATAAAAAGTAGACTACTACCTAACCCAAAAGTAGTAGACTCTGAACTAGAAAAACTACTGCTTTACAAAATAAATGAAAAAGAAATAAACATAACTGACGTAAAAAAAGTAATAACAAAATATGAAGAAACAAATATTTTTAAACTAGTAGATGCTGTTATAAAAAAAGATAAAAAAAATATATTTACTTTATATAAAAAACTAAAAGAAGAAAAAGAAGAACCAGTCATACTTTTAACACTCTTAGCAAATAATTTTAGACTAATTTTACAAGTACAAATACTTATAGAAAAAGGTTATGATAAGTATAAAATAGCAAGTACCCTAAAAGAACATCCATATAGAATAGAACTATCTATAAATAATAGCTTTAATATTGAAAGAGAAGAATTAAAAAGAATAATAAAAAAACTAGGTAAAATAGACTATAACATTAAAACAGGTTACATAGATAAATATAAAAGTTTAGAAGAGTTCTTCCTAGAATTATAGCAAAATAAACTACAAAAAAAATCTCACTTGTAGTTTATTTTTTACATATTAAATTAACCACAAAAATTTCACAAAAAAAACAAAAAAAGAAGTAGACATATCGCCTCAAAATATTTATAATAAAAAGTCATACGGAGGTGAGTATATGATCAAAAGTAATTTACCAGTAATACTTCTAAAAGGTCTAGTTTTACTCCCTCTAGAAGACGCAAGAATTGAACTTAATAACGAAATAAGTAAAAAAATAATAGACATATCTAAACTATATCACGATAATGAAATACTAGTTGTAACCCCAATAAATGACTTAGAAGAAAACCCTGATACAGAAGACTTACCAAGTGTTGGAGTAACTGCAAAAATAACTAGTAGAATAGATTTACCTAATGGTAACTCTAGAATAATACTAAGAGGCTTAAATCGTGTAAAAGTCCTAAGTTATGTAAACTATTCA
>CANPXI010000018.1 GCA_947585885.1 uncultured Bacilli bacterium | reverse complement strand
AAAAACTATGAGAGTTAGTTTTTAACCCCCCCGAGTATCAAAAATTCGAAAGAGATTATTGTCTTCATAGTTTTGTTTCTCCTTTTATTTTTTACAATTTAATTATAGTTTATCTATTTGTTAGTGTCAATCACTTATTTTATAGTTTTACTTACATTTTTTGACAATTTATTTATGTTTTTTTTATTTATTTTTATCTATTTTTAATTTCTCTCTTTCTAATTCTTTAATTGATTTCTTTGGAGTTGGCAAATTCTCTGGTAAAGTTCCACCTATTTTCTTTATAGTTTCTCTTACTGCTAAACCTACCTTGTAATGTGTATTTGATGCTTTCTTTTCATTTTTTTGTTTTTGTTTTTCTAGTAAAGCTTCTGTTTGTGTTATTCTAAAAATATTAGCTCCTAATTCTATGCTACCCATATTATCCAATATTTCTTCTCTATATCTTAAACCTTTTCTTTTAGCAATATCATTTGCTGTTTCACCATTATATAAACCTTTGTAACCTTCATTTGTAAATCTTTCAAAGTTTTTTACACCTTTTTCTTTTGCTATTTTATATAACATTTTATTACTATCTTTTGTTTGTTTTCTTCTATATAATCTTTTCTCATCTTCAGTTAAATTATTATATTCTTCTTCGGTTAATTCCATTTTTCTAGTTTGAACTGCAAAGTAGGTCTGACCTAATGCTACTGATTCTTTATTAGGATCTGCATTTTGCATTATTAAGTAACATGCATATCTCGTCAATTTATAATCTAGTATTGTTCTTTTTGCACCTTTAGCTAATTTTATCATTTTTCCCACTTGGGAAAAATGATCATCTATTAAGTTGTTACTTTTCTCACAGGCTATCTTAGCGTTTTCTATTACATTAATAAATTTATCCCATCTTTTATATTGAAGTATTATATATAATTCTCTTGCATACCAAAATTCAACACCACTTTCATCAATATGTTTAATGCTTTCAAAATTTTGTCCATTTAAATCTTTGTCCATTTTAAACCTCCTATATAAAAAGCCCATTTGTGGGCTTTTGTTATTTTGCACTACATGGAGTGTTAGTTTTATATCTTACTAATGCTGAACCTATTCTTCTTCCTATTTCAAATATAGATGTTATTCCTTTTATTAGATAGTTTAGGAGTGATGCACTAAAACTTACTCCTCCATATATTTCTTTTAGTTCATTTGTTTTCATCTTTTCTCCTTTCTAACTTCCACATTTTATAGGATTAACTATTCCTTCAATAAATCCTAATACAAAACTTATTGCACTACCTATTATTGTCCAGAAGCCCCATTTTGCGCCTCCTACTACATTTATTAGTTCTTCTCTACTCATATTTTCTCCTTTCAACGTTATAAATTACATTAAAATTATTCTTTATTTCGTCTTTATGTGATATGTAGATTATTGTTTTGTCTTTATAGTTTTCTAGTATGTTTGTTATTATTTTGTTTTCTAAAATAATATCTACTTCACTTAAAGCTTCATCAAGTATTATGTAGTTTGCAGGTTTAAGTAAGCCTCTTGCAAGAATAATTCTTTGTCTTTCGCCACCACTTAAATTAAATCCATCTTGTTCTATTAAAGTATCATCTTTAAATGATTTATTATCTATTACTTCATTTAAGCAACATATATTTAGTATTTTGTTATATTCATACTCAGTTATTTTTCTATTTAGTATTATGTTATCTTTTAATAGTCCTGTAAATAACTGTTCATTTTGACCTATATAAGTCATTGAATTTATTATGGTTTTATCATCTATGTTTTTTAGATTAGTGTTATTTATTTTAATTAAACCATTATATTTTGTTAAGTATTTTAATATTATTTTTACAAGAGTTGATTTACCACTTCCACTTTTTCCTGTTAAGAGTATTTTGTCTTTTTCTTTTATGGTTAGATTTATGTTATTTAAGACTTTTTCACTCCCATAACTATAACTTAGATTATTTATTTCTATACTTCCATTTATCGTTTTTGTGGAGTTAGTTTCTTTTTTTGTTTTTGTAAATAAACTATTTACTCTAGATATATTTTGAAGTGTAAGATATATATCTAAGTCTTTATCTAGAAGTGATTTTATTATACTTATAAAATAATTAGATAACATATATAAAACTATTACTTCTGTTAAAGCAAGTTTATTATGTAACACTAAGACGGATGCCACTATTAAATATACAACCATTCCAATATCGCTTACTAAATTTTTAAACAAGTGTTCTAAATTAAAGGTATTGTTTAGTGATTTCTCTAGATTATTTAGTAATTGATATGTGTTATTTAATTTACTCGTTTCTATTTCTTTTATGTTTAAGTTATTTATGCTTTCAATGTTATTAATGCTTTCTGTAAGTATTTGATTATAGTAACCTCTTTTTTCTTGTAATTCTTTTATTTTTGTTTTAAAGTTATTTCTAAATATTTTTACTATTATTAAATAAAGAAGAATAATTATTATGTTTATTAAAGTTAGATATTTATTTACTTTAAACATTATTATAAAAGATATAATAATTAATAAAATATTCACAAAAGTATTTAACAAAAAATTTTCTAATAAATCACTTAGTGTATGCAAGTCATATATTCTTGAGATAACTTCTCCAGTAGATTTATTTTTATAGTAGCAATAAGGAAGAATAAATATGTTACTTAAAGTTATTTTGTTTATTTCGTTTTCTAGTTTATGATTTATTTTAATAGATAACCGATTTCTAAGAAAGTATAAGGTGTTTTTTAAAACTATGAATGATAAAAAGATTAATATATATTTTAGGTAGATAATATGATTCGTAACAAACTTGTCTAATAATATTTTTATAATTAAGTAATCAGTTAAACTAAATACGAATGAAAATAAACTTAGTAAAGATAATTTTATTAGCAAAGTTTTATTTTTTAGTAAAGTTTTTAAAGTTATTTTTAGTATTTTGTTATTTTGTTTTATGTTTGGGAGTTCTTTTACTTTTTTTAATTCTATTACAACACCTAAGTAGTTGTCTTTGAATTCTTTAAAACTTTTAGTTACTATTCCCACTATTGGATCCATAACTGTAATCTTGCCTTTTTTTGTATCTATTTTATATATTACTACAAAATGATACATGTTATCTTTTTTTATGTGTGCGATTAGTGGTAAGTTTGTTTCTTTTGTGAGGTTTATGAAGTCTAATTTTTTACCCTTACCTTCAAGTCCAATTTCTCTAGCACCGTTTATTAGGTCATATGCATTTGTTCCGTCTTTAGTTGTGTTTATGAGTTCTCTTACGGTTTCTAAATCCATATTACCATTATAGTACTTTATTATAGATAGTAGTGATGCTGCTGCACAGTCATGTTTATCTTCTTGCAAAACTATAAACTTTTTAAACATATTTTTCCTCCTCTAATTACTTTATACGACAAGAATGTTTAAAAACGCTTTTTATTTTTTATTTGACACTTTTATTTACGTAAGATATATGTAAAAGATTACTTCTTGATGAAGTAATCTTTGTATTGTTTTATCTTTGATAAATATAGTCTTATTATTAGAAATATTCTTTTTAGATTTAAATCTTTATCATATATTAAAGTATGATAATTCTTTTTTTCTTTTATCAACTGTTTTATTTTCTTTTTTATTATCTTATTTTTTGTGTATTTTTTGGCTACTAGTTCTGGTACGTTTAACCAAAGTATTTCTTTATCTAAGTATTTTACTTTTGTGTTAACTGTGTTTAGTACTAGATCTTCATATAAAAGGTTAGCTAAACTTATTCCTGCACATTCTGTAAAAAATGAACTTCTTCCTTGTCTATAGTTTATTTCAAATACAAAGTATTCTTTTTTTACTACATCGTATTTTATATCAAAGTTAGAAAATCCTTTATAGTTTATGCTTTCTAAGAATATTTTTATTTTTTCTAGTATTTTATTAAAACCTACTACTGATATTATTACTGCATAGTTACCCATTGTTTTTGGTGCATATTCTTCTAATACTGCTTTACCTATAGACATCATTACTACTTTACCAAATCTATTACTGTAACAGTTTACTACTACGTTATTTGTATCGTCACCGCTTACAAATTCTTGTATTATTAAGTTATCTTTATAGTTAGATTCATTTATATTTTTTATTATTTCTTTTAGTTCTTCTTTTTTGTTTATTATGAATACTTTCTTTTTGTTTTTGAAGTCTGCTTTTAGGTATTCTAGAGAATTTGAGTTATTTGGTTTTAGTACAAGTGGGTAATTAAATGGTATTTTATCTATTATATTATTTCTTTCGTTATATTTACAAATTATTGTTTTTGGGTATGTTAGATTGTATTTTTCACATAGGGAATAGAATTTATCTTTTGTTATAAATTTTTCTAATGTGGTGTAGTCAATAAACCTGTTTTCATATATTTTTTCTAATTTGGTTTTATTTTTTATACATATTTCCATGTAAGAGTCTGAACAAGGTACTAGTACTAGTTTTTTGTATTTCTTTTTAAGTTCATAACCTATTTTTATTATGTTTTCTATACATATGTCTTTATTATCAAAATCTTTTATTAATTTTATATCAGTTATGTTACTATATGTGCATGATGGAAGAATTCTTGAACATAATAATAATGGTTTCTTATTAAATTTTTCATAATAGCTTCTAGATATACCATAGGCATTTTCATCGCTTCCAAGTATTACAAATAAAAATTCTTCTTTCACTTATTTCCTCCTTTTTGTAGAAAATACTTGAATATTTTCAAGTTTTATAGTATACTTAATAAGCGAAATGGACATATGGCTCCGTAGCTCAGCAGGATAGAGCAACGGCCTTCTAAGCCGTCGGTCGGACGTTCGAATCGTCTCGGAGTCGCCACTTAAAAAAATAAAAAACTCTTTGCTTGAAAAGAGTTTTTTTTATTGCTCGAATGTTAATACTTCTTTATCATCTACATAAAACATTACTTTTTCAACATCATAGTTTTCAAGTATACTCATACCTATAGTATAAACAACTTCTTCTAAAATGTTCTCGTTATATATAGATTCGAAGATTTTATCATTAAATGTTAGGCTTACTGCATCTTCTAATATTTCGTATTTTTTTAGTTCTGCATTACTACTTAAATAACTACTTAAATTACTTTGATAAAGAACACTACTTTTTAGTTCGTTTACTATTACTGTTATTTTTTCTTTATCACTATTTGTTATTTTTGTCACTGGAATATAGTATGTGTAATCATCATTTTCACCTACATAATATATTGTTGTTTTGGTTAGGTTATATAAACTATTTATGTCATAGTTTTTGTTTATTCCGTATGTTCTATCAAGTACGTTAGGTAGTAATTCATTTGAATTAGGAAGTCTTTCTAAGGTCTTACCTTCTACTTTTATTATTACTTTTGATACTTCTTTTTCACTTGTTAATGTGTAAACTATGCTACTTATTAGTTTTTCTTCTAATACTTGGCTTATGTTTAAGAGTTCTTTTGAAAAGTCTACTGTACATGTATCATTATCTACTTTTAAACTTAAAATTTGTGTGTCTTCTGGTATTATCGGTTTAAAACCTTTTTGTATTTTATCCTTTGTTTTTTCGTTATAAGTAATTAGTTCTAGTTTCTTTTTAAGTATTTTTTCAATTTCTGTTTCTTCTACTGGTAAATTTACTTCGCTTACATAGTTATTTTCATCTAATAAGTAAACTGTTTTTAGTGTATTTTCATCAATATATTCTACACTTTTATTAGCATCTATTTTGTCACTTAAAGGAAATAAATAAATCATGAAAACAACTAATAAGGCACTTGTGGTTACAGCAAGTTTTCTTAATCCTATTTTTTTTAACATAATCACACATCCCTTATTTAAATATATTATTAGATTATTAAAAAAATGACTATTTTAGTAGTCATTTTTTATAGATATTTCTCCTAGTTTTATAAGTTCAATTACTGCGGCTGTACGGGAAGTTACTTCTAGTTTTTGCATTGCATTTGATATATGATTTCTTACTGTTTTTTCACTTATATTAAGTGAAGATGCTATTTCTTTTGTTGTTTTGTTTTTTACTAAAAGGGAGAATACCTCTTTTTCTCTAAGAGTTAAGATACTATTTTTCATAAACACCACCAATTCATAAAATCCCTATACTTTATTTTATGAACTCTTTATAAATGTGTGTGTTTATTTCTATTATTCAAATTCAACAGTGATATACATTTTTTCTTCGTATTCTTCTTGTATACTTCTCATTATGTTATTTGCAAGAGATGCATCGTGTTCTTTTGAATTTATTACTACTTTTATGTTATCTTTATTTATTTCAATATAACTTTTTATTCCAAAATCTTCTTCAATTTTTGTTTCAAGTTCTTCTTCTTTTCCAATGTTTAAGTTAAGTAGTTTAAGTTCTTCAAATGCTTCATTTTTTTCTTCTTTTGTTGAGTCATCATTTGTTAGGACTTCTTCTAGTTTTTCAATTTCTAAAGATACTTCTTCATCTCTATTTGCTCGCATAGCGATTAAGATATCTCCTTCACTTACTTGTACATCTACTTCTTTTTTTGTTTCTTCACCTTCTAGTTTAGTTTTTAATAAGTCGTTAGGCATAGTTACATAATAAACTCCTAATACTAAAACTAAGCTTAAAAGAGTTAGAAACCACATACTTTGTTTATTTATCATATAATCACCTTTAGTAAAGTTATATGACAAATTAAAATAACTATGCATGATAGTTATTTTATGGTTTCATTATTATTTGGGCCTAGTGTATATTTTTTGCCTATTTCAAAGAATTCATAAAGGCCATAGACTTCTTTGTTATCGTCATGACTATAGTATAGTTTTTCTAGTTCTTCTCTTTTTAAGTTTTTTGGAATTATTATTATTTCGTTATGTGATAAGTGTAAATAGAAAGCTGTATAGATATCATTTAATTTTCTTATTAATAGTCCATCTATTGTTAAGTGTTCACTGTTATTTACAAATGATATTAAGTTAAGATATAAGTTATATGTCATTATAAAGTCACCAGTTGTACCTGTGTATTTTACTAACATTTCTTTTATATTTAATAGTTTATCAGCTGTTTCATTATATTCATCTTCTACTTCTTCGTCCATATACTCTTCTTCACTAATTGAATCATAGTATTCATCTATTTCATCATCATCTATTTCTTCGTCTATTTCTTCATCGTCATCATAAAAGGCCCCATTTAAAACAAAGTTTTTAAATTCTGTCATTTTAAATGGCATTGTAAAAAAGTATTTTTGGTTATTAAATATTTCATTTTCTTTATTGATTGTTTTTTGTAATTTACTATAGTTTAATAAATTACAATTTGCCTTAAAGTTTTGTCTATAATATCTAGCTTTTTCTATAGGTACACCAAAAATTTCACTAAAGTTTTTGTCTTTTTCTTCTTCTATATTAGGTAATTCTATTAATTCGTTGTTTTTGTTAAAGCAAAGAATATTATATTTATAGTCAAAAATATATTCTTCTATGTCTACAACTGATTCAGTTATCAACCAAGTTGTTGAGTTTTTATTAAATACCACGTCTATTTCTACATCGTTAATTAGTTCACCTTTTTCTATTGATTCAACATATAATAATTTATAAGTATTATCAGAAAAATATAGTGAAAGTGTTATTTCATCATTATCTAGACTTTCTAAACTAAAGATTAGACCATTAAATTCATCTTTTTTAACATTATCTACATAGTCATATAAGTGTTTTTCTTTTTCACATATTGCATGACTTACAAATACTTCGATATTTTGTTTTTCTTCTGTTATATTTATAAATCTATCTAGTAGTATTTTAAATGCATTTGTGTTTTTTATTTCTTCTTCTAATCCGTTTAATATTAATTTTATTATTTTATTTAATTCCATGGTAGTCCCCCCTTATATAGATTATATCATATATACACTAAAAAAACTTAAGTATTTTTTACTTAAGCTCTACTTGAATATTTTCCATCACTAGTTGTTACGATTACTTCTTCACCAGTTTCTATGAACAATGGAACTTTTATTACATA
This sequence comes from uncultured Bacilli bacterium, assembly GCA_947585885.1. GTDB lineage: Bacteria > Bacillota_I > Bacilli_A > RF39 > UBA660 > MGBC139354. The sequence goes on along the minus strand of CANPXI010000018.1, from coordinate 4,461 downwards.
ACCAGTTTCAAGTGTTGCATCTTTTTGAGCTCCACTTGTTGTGTTACCTTTTACTGCTTGTTCAGTATCTATTACTTTGTAACTTATTTTTTCCGGTAAGTTTATTCCTATTATTTCACCTTCAAAACTCATTATTTCGACTACTAAATCTTCTTTTAAGAATTTTATATAGTCATTTAACATACTTTTATTTAATTCTATTTGTTCATAAGTAGTGTTATCCATAAAAACATATGTGTCACCACTATTATATAGATAAGATAAAGCTTTCTTTTCCACTTGGGCTTTTTCTATTTTTATTCCAGCATTAAAAGTAATTTCTTGAGTATTTCCAGTTCTTAAGTTTTTTAGTTTTGTTCTTACAAATGCACTACCTTTACCAGGTTTTACATGTTGGAATTCAACTACTTGGTATACGTTACCTTCGTAGTTTATAGTCATTCCGTTTTTGATATCATTTACATTTATCATAATTAGTCAGCCTTTCTTTCTTTATGTAGTGTTGTTTTATTACATCTAGGACAATATTTATTTATTTCGATTTTACCTTCAGTATTTTTTTTGTTTTTACTTGTTAGGTAATTTATTTCTTTACAAACAGTACATTGTAATGCTATACCTTCACGGTTTTCTTTTTTTGCCATTATTGTGCACCTCCCTTTAAACCTAGGTGTATTATACCATATTAATTATATTTTTAAAAGAACTTTCGTATTCTAAAGGTTATTATGTTTCATATTATTAAGTGGGAGGAGTTTTATGAATAAAAATATTATTAAAAATTATGCTATGAATTTGACTAAAGAAGATGTTATTAATTTTGCAAGTAAGGAAGGTATTAGTGTAAGTGAAGAGGAAGCAGAGTTATTTTTAGATACTATACATGAAGACGCTGACTATATTTTAGACGGGCATGCATTAGAGATTATTGAAGCTAAAAAGGATAAGATTAGTGAGGATGCATATAATAAGTTATTAGAACTATACGATAAATATAAAAAGTTTATAGATTAATGTAATCTACAAACTCTTTTTTTCTTATCATTTCTATTTCTTGTTTATATGGAGCCCAGGCATCACGTTCATTTCTATTTATCCAAGGGGTTTCTAGTATTTTAGGTATGTTATCTAGTCTTTTGTTATAAATAACATTTATTAAGTTATCAAAACCAATTGTACCGTATCCAAAGTTTGCATGTCTATCTTTATGACTACCTATTATGTTATATGAATCGTTTATGTGTACACATTTTATTTTATCTATACCTATTTTTTCATCAAATTCATCTAAGAATTTATCTATGTCTTTTATATCTACTCCTGAATCGTTCATATGACATGTATCTAAACATACAAATACTTTTTCTTTTACGTCACTATCTAATAAATCAAATATTCCTTTTAAGTCATCTATACTAGAACCTACTTCTGTTCCTTTTCCACTCATGTATTCAAGAAGTAGTTCTACTCCATTTATATTTTTTAGGGCAATGTTTAGTCCGTTAGCTATGTTTTTTATTCCTTCAGTTCTACTTAGTGTTGTATAGCTACCTGGATGAAGTACCATTTTTCTTATGTCTAGTTCTATACATCTATTTAATTCTTGCTTTAAAAAGTTTATGTAAAAGTTATATTTATCAGGATCACTATTATTTGCTAAGTTTATTATAAATGGAGCGTGTACTATGCAGTTATTTTTATCTATGTTATTCTCTATCATTAAAGCGTGTGCTTCTTTTGTTAATTCTTTATCTACTGGAAACCTAAGTGTACTTTGATTACTTCCTGTGTAAAACATAAATGCATTTGAATTATAGCTTAAACTTTCTTCTACTACACCTAGTAATTGTTTATCTTTTAAAAAACTTGTATGACTTCCTATATAAAGCATAAAATACCTCACTTTCCCTTAAATTATAACAAATTTAGATTGACTAAACTAGTATTTTATGGTAAATTAATAAGGAAGTTTAAGGAGGCAAATTTAATATGGCTAAAAATGTATCAAATAGAAAAAATATGGTTGGAAATAATAGACCTTTCTCATTAAAGGCTACTAAGAAAACTCAAAAAGTTAATTTACAAACTATTAAAGTAGATGGTAAAAAAGTTAGAATGACAGCTAAAGAAATTAGAAGTTTAGAAAAATAAATTACTCCATTTTGTTGGAGTTTTATTTTTTTGTTGTTGACAAACAAAAGTTTATGAATTATAGTTTTAATTAATGGAGGTTATGTTATGGATTACGTATTAGATTTTAACTATAATTGTTCTTTAAATGAAGAAATCTATGATAACTATGGCAATGTTAGTCATGTTAGAATTGATGATAAGAATTTTGTTAATGATAAGTCTTTATCACCTAGTAAAATTATTAAAAATGTATCTAACAATTATATTGGAAAAAGTTTTTGTATTAAAGAAAGTAATCAAGTTATTAATATCGGTAAAGATTTTCCTGGAGAATACGCTTATTCTAAGTCTACTTGCTCTCTTTCAAAAGGAAGAAAAATACTTAAAAGTAAGATACTTAATAATATAGATGAAATTATTTTAAATGCTAAAAATAGAAACTATAGCAGCAATAAAAAAACAAAACATGTTAAGGATGGAAAGTATGGTTTTTATAAATACGATACTCTCTTTTCTATAAATAAACTTAATGAAGAAAAATTTTATACTGGAAAAATAGTTATAAGAAATGATATTAATGGTAAAAAGTATTTGTATGACATTATAAGTATAAAAGAAAAAATTAACTAACTGCCATAGAAGGCTTCCAACTTATACAAGTTCAGCCATGGGTATGGTCCAGTTAGTTAATGTGTAAATAATATATCATAAAATTCAATTTTTGTAAATTAAATTTTAATATTATGAAATTAAAAAGAAACACTATTTTAATTTTGTGTTTCTTTTGTTTTATTTAATCATTTAACCAGCTTAGAGATGGATAAGATTGATTTTTAGGATCAAAATACCAAATACTTTCATCCCAACCTGCATATAATGATTTATTTTTTAAATCATCTTTTGAATGTCCATTTCCAACATTTTTATTATAACTAAATGTACCTGAATTAATATCATACGCATTTTGAAGTGAAGAATTATCATATAGCCAAGTAGATAGTGTACTTTTTTTTAAATTTACTTTAGAATCTATTTTTCCAATTATTCCTCCAGGATCTCCTAATGGTTTAAATCCTAAAAAGGTATCATTTCCGTTATCTACAATTTCACCTATAAATATCACATTATTCATTATTAATGTTCCATTTGTAATATCACCCATAATTCCTCCAGTATCTTTATCAGATGAAGTAGCACTTGAAGTGATTTTTACATCTTTAACTATTGAATTATTTATAGTTAAAGTACCACCACCTAATCCTACTATTCCACCTACATCACCATTAGGAGCAATTATTCCACTTTCTTTAGTATTAGAAATTGAAATGTTTGTTATAGTGCTACCTGATGCTTTGCCAACTAAACCTCCTGCATTTTGAGTGGCACTAACACTAAAATCATTCACTGATACTTTGTCAATAATTGTACCAGAACTTGAAATACCTGCTAATACACCAACATTATAATCTTTAGAAGCAGTTGAGTTTACAACAGCATTTTCAAATTTTAAATTCATTACTTTTGCTGTAGTTTCTAGTGTATTAAAGAATCCTGAATTTCCAGAAGATGAGGTAATATGCATATTTCTTATAGTATGATTATTGCCATCAAAAGTACCTGAAAAAGTATTTAATGAAGTCCAATTATCTTCACTTGGAAACTCTATATCACAAGTTAAATTTATAATTTTATTGTTAAAATTATCTGTTTTTATTTTTTCAGCTAAACCATATAATTCTTCTAAAGTACATATATTATATGGGCTTTGTTTTCCATCATACCATTTAGTATCTGCTGGTTTTCTTTCAAATTTACCATATATAGTAACACTATCATAAATAGGTTTAGTAAAATCGTATTCTGTTTCAAATGTTGAATCAGTATACCATCCTTTAAAATTATATCCACTTTTATTAGCAGCACCTACATCAGGAGTTAAATTTCCAGCAAACACTTTGTTATCAAAATTAAATATTACTTCATTAGTTGAACCATTAACAAATTTAACACTAGGTATTAATTTAGTATCTTTATCTGCAAAGAATAAGAATACATTTCCATTTCCATATTTAGATTCTCTTCTACTTATTAGTTGACTAGTATAAACATTATCTTTTGAATAAGCAATCCTATTAGCAACTCCAATATCACTAGTTCCTATAATATTAGAGAAAAATGCGTTTGTTTCTAATAACTCTTTGCTAGTTTCAGCACTTATCCATGTTTTTCCAGAATCTAAAGTTTTAACTGAAACACTTTTAAGTGAAATTCCTAATTTTCTACTATCAACTGCACTAATTTCAGTATAAGTATAATCTGTATCATTAT
>CANPXI010000017.1 GCA_947585885.1 uncultured Bacilli bacterium | reverse complement strand
TCTAACTTCAGAATTCCCTAACTTTGTTTTAGTTTGTCCTTCAAATTGTGGATCAGGATGTTTACAAGAAATAATCATTGCAAGTCCTTCCTTAACATCATCTGCAGTTAAGGACTCATCCTTTTCCTTTAAAATATTAGCCCCTTTAGCATATTTATTAATAACTCTAGATAAAGCAAGTTTAACACCATCTTCATGTGTTCCACCTTCAACAGTATTAATATTATTAGTAAAAGAATAAATATTTGAACTATATCCATCATTATATTGAAAAGCAACCTCTATTTCAATATCGTTTTCGCTTCCTTCACAATAAACAATAGTATCATGTATTGGAGTCTTATTCTCATTTAACATTTGAACATACTCAATAATACCGCCATTATAAAGAAATGCTTCATTTTTACCGTCTCTATCATCAATTAATTTAATTTGAAGACCTTTATTTAAAAATGCAAGTTCACGAGCCCTGTGTTTTAAAGTGTCATAATTATAAACAGTAGTCTCTTTAAAAATTTCAGGGTCTGGTTTAAAGGTTACTGTAGTACCAGTTCTATTTTGCTCACATTTATCAATAATCTCAAGTTTTCCAACAGGTTTACCACCATCTACAAACTTTTGATAATAAACATTACCATTTTGATAAATTTTAACTTCAAGTGAAGTACTAAGAGCATTAACTACACTAGCACCAACTCCGTGAAGACCACCACTTACTTTATAGCCTCCACCACCAAATTTACCACCAGCATGTAACACAGTAAAAATTGTTTCAACAGTACTTACTCCTGTCTTTGGATGAATACCAGTTGGAATACCACGTCCATCATCTTTTACAGTTATTGAATTATCCTTATTAATAACAATTTCAATATCATCGCAATATCCAGCTAATGCTTCATCGACTGAATTATCAACAATTTCCCATACTAAATGATTAAGTCCTCTCTCACTAGTAGTACCAATATACATACCAGGTCTTTTTCTAACTGCTTCAAGTCCTTCTAATACTTGAATATCATTTTCATTATAATGATTTTCATTCATTTATACCACCCTCTCACCTAAATCAATTATTTTAGCTTTTTTTACAATACTCTTTTTAACATTGTTAATATCAGTAGTTGTAATAAAAACTTGTATATTTTTATTTAAATTATTTAAAATATTATTTTGATTAACTAAATCTAACTCACTAAATAAATCATCTAATAGAAGAATAGGCGTTTCATAATAATCATTTATTAACACTTCTAATTCAGACATTTTTAATGATAATAAAATTAATTTTTGAATACCTTGAGAACTAAAATCTTTTGCATTATTTCCATTATGTAAAAATACAATATCATCTCTATGAATACCCGTTTTAGTAAGACCAAGCATCATTTCATTTTGCCTATTTTTCTTAAGCAATTTTTTAATATCATCAATTTTTTTATCTAAAAATTGACTTTCATATTTAATAATTAAATCATCATCTTTTTTAAATTTCTTAAATATTCTTTTAATATATTTATTTAACTTTTCAATATATTCTTTTCTAATATTACATATTTCATATCCAATATCAGCAATTTTAATATCAAGAATATCTAAATAATTTAAATCCATATTAGAGTTAATATAAACTTTTTTTAAATAATCATTCTTATTCTTAATAAGGATATTGTAATCATTTAAAAGTTTAATATATGATTTATTTATTTGTGATAAACTTATATTTAAATAATTTCTTCTTGTATTAGGAGACTCTTTTATAATCCTGAGTTCATCAGGAGAAAAAAGTATAACCTTATATTGAGATATAAAATCACTTATTCTCTTTTTTAAATTATTATTAATTTTAGTTTTTTTACCTTTAAGAGTTAATGTATATTCTATTTTTAATTTTTTTCTATCAGTTTCTAAATCAATCTTAATTTTAGAAAAATCTTTATCATTCTTTAAAATAACATAATCATCATTGCTTTTAAAACTTCTTGCTAAACTACAAACATAAATACTTTCTAAAATTGAAGTTTTTCCTACTCCATTTGGACCAATAATTATATTTATAGATTCTAAATTATCAATTTTAAATTTATCATAATTTCTAAAATTTGTTAATTCTAACTTCCTGACATACATTTTAAAACCTCTTTTAACATTAAAATCAAAAATAATAGGTATACTAGTACTCCTATACCTATTACTCATTATATCACAAATATGCTCTTTTTACTATCTTTTTTAATAATTTCTTATTATTCTATCTGATACAACCGCACTTAGTCTCGCAGCTTTTAAATATTGATTATTAAAACTATAAAAAGAAACCGGAAAATCCATTTTAAAACCATTAACAAATCTAACAACTGTAGTAGATTTTTTAGTTTTACTTGGATAATATTCTAAAATATTATTATAACTTACCCATAAAGTATCTTTTCTATTAACAGAAGTTATTGGAAAAAATACAATTCTAGAAGTTTCTTCTATAACAATCGGATTTTTATATTTAGAATTAACAAATTTCTTTGTTCCTTCAATTCTTGACTTATAACTAACACCGAAATACTCACAACTATGTTCAATAACCCTCATCGAATCGATATTTAAATTATAAGTTCTCTTATCTTCAACAGCTCTACATCTGCTTGATCCGCAAGGTATAAGAGCTAAAGTACTAGAATTCACTTCATAATTCACATTTTTCCTCCTTTCAAGCACGATATAATAACACAATATATTGTCGAAATTTGTCGTTTTTTGTCGAAAAATTAAAAAAATTTAAAAATTATAAAGAAGTGAGCTAATTAAAGCCCACTTTACTATTTATTATTAATAAGTTTTAATAGGTAATATTAGTTGAAGTAAATCTGAATTATTAGCTTCTCTTAATATAATTGGTTTAATTTCACCATTTAAATATATATTAACATCCTTTTTATTAAAACTTCTAAGTGCTTCCATCATATATTTTGCACTAAAAGATATCTTAATATCTCCGCCCTTAACAACATTAATATCCATAACTTCTTCAATTTTACCTATTTCAGGACTACTAGAAGTAATTATTAACTTATTACCTTTTGTTTCTAAAGAAACAATATTTTTATCCTTTGCTTGAGCAAGTATAGATGCTCTATCAATAATACTATAAAATTCTTCCAAATTAACATTATAAATAATATCAAAATCTACTGGTACTAAAGAATCTGTATTTGGATATGTTCCATTTAACAAACTAGATTGAAATAAAATATTATTATATTGAAACATCACTTTATTAGGAAAAGCATTTAAAACTATTTCAGACTCGTCATTTTCAATTAGCTTAATAAATTCATTTATATTTTTAGCTGGAATAACTAAATTAATATTTTCTTCATTCATAATAGAAAATTTAACATTCTTTTTAGCAAGTCTATATGAATCAGTTGCAACACACTCTAAAGTGTCACCTATAATTTTTAAATTAATACCTGTAAGTAAAGGCTTACTTTCTTGTGTTGAAGTAGCAAAAACAGTTTGATTTACAATATCCTTAAAATTACCAGCAGTTAATTTAACACTACTTTTACTAGCTTCCATTTTAATATTTGGAAATTCATTAACATCAAAGCAATTTAAATTATACTTACTTGTCGGTGTTGATATAATTGCTTTTCCTCCATCAATTTCTTCTATATCTACAAACTCTGTGGATAACTTTCTAATAATATCTAATATATATCTTCCATAAATAACTATCTTACCTAAACTTGAAATTTCCTTTATATCACTTTTTTCAATAAATGTTCTAATAGTAATTTCATTATCAGTAGCAGTTAAATATAAACCTTCTTCATTAAGTTCAAATAATATACCATTTATAACAGGAATTATATTTCTATTTGATAATGCCCTTCCTACATAATTTAAATGTTCTAATAATATGTCTTTATTAATTTTTAATTTCATAAACCATTTCCTCCATTTCTTTTTTTATTAATAATTTTATTATTACAGTGAATAATGTTTATAACCATTATTTTTTCCTTAATTTAGGACAATTTTTATTGTGAATAATTTTTATTTTTACACATTTTATTCACTCATCTTTAATTTTAAATCATTTATAATTTTTTGTAACTCACCATCACTTTTCAAATCTTCATTTATTTTTTCATATCCATGTATTATTGTTGAATGATCTCTTCCTCCAAATTCAAGACCTATTCTAGGATAAGTTTCATCAGTAAGAATTCTACATAAATACATAGCTATCATTCTAGCATTCGCTATAAGTTTACTTCTCTTTTTTCCTTTTAAGTCATCTACTCCTAAATTAAAGTAACTTGCAACGACACTCATTATTTTACTTATAGAATTATCTGTGAATAACATATTGTTTGTATACTCGTCAAGCGCTTCTAATGCATTCTCTAAAGTTAATTTATTAATACCCCAAATGGCAGAATACGCATAAAGCCTCGTAATCGCACCTTCTAAGTTTCTTACGTCACTTCCACAGTTAGAAGCAATAAAATCAATAATATCATCACTTAATTCCATCATTAAATCTCCACTTTTGATTTTATTTTTAATGATTTTCACTTTTAATTCAAAGTCTGGAATACTAATAATTGCTTTAAGTCCCCAATTAAATCTAGTTTTAAGTCTATCAGCAAACATTTTTAAATCATCAACACTTCTATCTGAACAAATTATAATCTGTTTTTCATTATAATATAAACTATTAAAAGTATTAGTAAATTCTTGTTGTGTCACAGTCGCACTTCCTAAAAATTGTATATCATCTATCATAAGTACATCTACATCTCTATATTTGCTTTTAAATAAATCAATATAATCTAGATTTTTATCATCTGATCCTTTATCTTTTGAAATGCTTATAAATTCATTCATAAATTCATCAGTTGTGATATAAAGTACTTTTAAATCAGAATTTTCATTTATATAATTTCCAATCGCATGCATCAAATGAGTTTTACCAAGCCCGCTTTTTCCATATAAGAAAAGTGGATTATAAAGTTTTCCCGGGTTCTGGGCGACTGACAAGCAACTACTAAAAGCAAATCTATTGGAGTCACCTACAACAAAATTATCAAATGTATATTTAGGGTTAAGATTAGTTTTTCTAGTTTGTACAAATTCCTCAATTTTTTTATCATCCAAACTATCTTCCATTATTTTACTTGAGATATTTTGATTAACTATTTTTTCATTATATTCACCTTCAAGGCAAAATGTAATGTTATGCATATTCCCAGTGATTTCCAAGAATATTTCATTAACCATATCCATATAATTATTTATAATGTGATTCTTATGAACTAAATAAGGAACTAATATAATAATTTCATTATCATTAATTGTGAGTAAACGTAAATCTTTAAACCAAGTATTAAAAGTTACATCGCTAACTTTGTGATGAATTTGTTCTAAAAAATTATCCCAAATTTTTACTTTGTCCATAGAATCACCTCACAATACAACTTATTCACTTTCATTTTAACCCTATTTATTCTATTTTAAAAGCAAAAATTTGAGTAAAAGTTATTAACACAAATTTATCAACAGCTTACTAACATATTTTTAGTTTTATTTACTACAAATTTTCTAGTTATTAACATTATCAACATTTTTTATTTACACATGTTAATAACTATAATGTTAATAAATGTGAATATGTTGATAATATTAATTGACAAATAATATTCTATAGTTTATAATCTAATACGTCAAGAAAAAAAAGTTGGGAGCGTGAATTTTTTGAAAAAAACACCAGTAGCTAAAAAAAATAATAAAGCTAAAAAACAAGGTTTTTTGTCTAGAAATGATAGTATTTTAAAAAGTAGAAGACAAAAAGGAAGAAAACACTTAACAAATAAATAACTACTAACAAAGTAGTTTTTTTTATAAAAATATAGGGTTAAGGTGGTATTATGAATAAAAAATATATAATAAAGTCAAATGAAGAAATAGAAAAAATAATAAAAACTGGTAAAAAAAGTGTAAGTAAATATTTTATTATATATAATATAGAAAGCGATAAAGAATACAATATGTATTGCATAAGTGTAAGCAAAAAATTAGGAAAAGCAAACATAAGAAATAAACAAAAAAGAAGAATAAAAGATATACTTATGAAAAACAAACTAGAATTACATAGAAAGTATGTTATAATATTAAGAAAAGAGGTTTTAACTTCTTCATATCAAACATTATGTGAAGAATTACAAAACCAAATAAAAGGAGAATAAAATGAAAAATATCAAAAAATTATTCATAGTATTAATGATGGTAGTACTTTTTACAACTGGCTGCACACATACTTTTCAAGATAAAAAAACAGAAAAAGTATATACAGAAAATATATTATGTAAGCCAACGGATAAAGAATCGTTAAAAGCATATGAAAATAATAAAAACGTAGATTTAAAAAAATTACCTGATTGTGAAGACTTAAAAATAACTTCAGGTGGATATGAAGGACTTTGGACAAACATATTAGTAAAACCTCTTGCATGGATAATAGTTAAAGTAGGTTTACTTGTAAAAAATTATGGTATATCAATTATAATACTAGGAATATTATTAAGATTAATAGTATTACCTTTAAGTAAACAAACAATAGATATGTCAGAAAATATGAAAAAAGCAAATCCTGAACTGATGAGTCTAGAAAGAAAATATGCAAATAGAACAGATCAAGAATCACTACTTAGAAAAAATCAAGAAATGTTACTAATCTATAAAAAATATAACATAAAACCTTTTTCAGGATGCTTAGTCTCATTTATACAACTACCTTTATTCTTTGCTTTCCTAGAAGCAATACAAAGAATACCTGCAATAATGGAAGAAAGATTACTTTGGTTAGATTTAGGAGTTACACCTTGGGAAGGAATAAGATTAGGAAATTATTATTACATAATAGTAGTAATATTAATAATGTTAACAACATACTTTTCATTTAAAAATATGAACACAGCTTCACTTAATGAAGAACAAGCAAAACAAACAAAAATGATGACAACATTTATGGTAGTATTTATAACACTTATGTCATTTTCACTAAATGTTGGAATTGGACTTTATTGGATATCAACAAGTGCATTTGCAATAATACAAAACTTTATATTAGTAAAAATGAAAAAGAAAAATTAATGCAGTAAGGAAGTGGAATTATGGAAAAATATATTTATAAGGGAAAGAATGAAGAGGAAATATTAACAAAAGCATTGGAAGAACTTGGAGTAAAAAAAGAAGAAATAATATATAAAACAGGAGAAGAAAAAGGAGGATTATTTCAAGGTAAAAAAACAGTTCTTGAAATAGTAAAATTAGAAGATGTTGCCGCATTAGGAAAAAATATACTAGAAGAATTACTTCGTGGTTTTGGAATAAAAGGTAATGTAGAAAGAAAAATAAGAGATACACATATCTCATACCAAATTCATTCAGATAAAAATAATATCTTAATAGGAAAACGTGGTAAAATTCTTGATGCAATTCAAACTTTTATGAAACAAAGTATAAATAGTCAAGTAGGTATATTTGTTAATATAATAATAGATATAGAAGACTATAAAGAAAAACAAAATTATTATTTAATAAGAGATGTTAAAAAAATTGCAAGAGAAGTTACATTATCAAAAGTGCCTGTTAAACTTGATCCAATGAACTCTTATGAAAGAAGAATAGTCCATAATGCACTTACAAAATTTGAATATATAGATTCAGAAAGTGTTGGTGAAGAACCAAATAGATGCGTTGTAATTAAATACAAAGAAAAAGAAAATTAAGCTCCTTATGGAGTTTTTTTTAAAATATTTCCCGGGAAATACGACAAATAATTTACATATCAACCTTTACGTGGTATAATCTTTTCTCGTTAGGGAGGGGTATTTATGAATGATACAATTGCCGCGATTGCAACTGCAGTTGGTAGAAGTGCAATCAACATAATTAAAATAAGTGGACCTGATTCATTAATAATAACTAACAAAATATTTAAAGGAAAAGATTTAACACAAGTTGCATCTCATACGATTAACTATGGTTTTATTATGGATAAAAATGAAAAAGTTGATGAAGTACTAGTATCAGTATTCTTACCTCCAAAATCTTATACAGGTGAAATTGTAGTAGAAATAAATTCTCACGGTGGAGTTTCAGTAACAAATAAAATATTAGAGTTACTCCTAAATAATGGTTGTCGTCTAGCAGAACCAGGAGAATTTTTAAAACGAGCATTCCTTAATGGAAAAAAAGATTTAGTAGAAGCTGAATCAATAAGTGATTTAATAAATGCAGAAAATGAAAATGCTAGAAAAATGAGTATGAAAGGTGTAACAGGAGAATTATCAAAAATGATAAAATCTCTTAGAGAAAAATTATTAAATATAATTGCAAACATAGAAGTTAATATTGATTATCCTGAATATGAAGATGCAATTGACTACACAAATGATTTATTAAAAGATAATATAAAAGAAATAAAAGAAAGATTAACAAAAATATTAGAAGAATCAGAAACAGGTAAAATAATAAAAAATGGTATTAAAGTTTGTTTAGTAGGAAAACCAAATGTAGGAAAAAGCAGTTTATTAAACAAATTACTTAATGAAGACAAAGCAATAGTAACAGATATAGAAGGAACTACTAGAGACATAGTAGAAGGAAAAATAATACTTAATGGAACTGAAATAAACTTAATTGATACTGCTGGAATAAGAGAAACAGATAACATAGTTGAAAAAATTGGTGTAGAAAAAAGTAAAAATATAATAGAAGAATCAGACCTAATAATAGCAATATTTGATGGAAGTAAAGAATTAACAAAAGAAGATAAAGAAATACTTGAAAGAATTAAAGATAAAAAATCAATAATTATAATAAATAAAATAGATTTAAAAGAAAAACTAGAAGAAAAATACTTACAAAATAAAAATATAATAAAAATATCAATAAAAGAAGATATAAATATAAACGAAATACTAAATAAAATAAGTGAAATGTTTAAATTAAAAGAACTAGAAACAAAAGATTTTACATATTTATCAAATGCAAGACAAATATCATTAGTAAAAGAGTGTTTAAAAAAAGCTGAAGAAATAGAAGAAGAAAATAATAATGGTGTAGATGTAGATTTAATACAAATAGATATTCAAAACTTATGGGAAACTCTAGGTGAAATAATAGGTGTCTCATATAAAGATGAATTACTTGATGAAATATTTAGTAAATTTTGTTTAGGAAAATAAGGAAGTGTAATAAATGTACGATATTATAGTAATAGGCGGTGGACACGCTGGATGTGAAGCAAGCTTAGCAAGTGCCAGAATGGGTAATAAAACTTTATTAATAACAGGAAACATAAATAACATTGCAGATATGCCTTGTAATCCATCAATTGGTGGTTCAGCCAAAGGAATAGTTGTAAGAGAAATAGATGCTCTTGGTGGAGAAATGGGTATAAATGCAGATAGAAGTCACTTACAAATAAAAATGTTAAACAGTAAAAAGGGTCCAGGTGTTAGAAGTTTAAGATGCCAAGCAGATAAAACAACTTATCCACAAAATATGTTAAAAGCCTTAAATAGTGAAAAAAATCTACAAATAAAAGAAGTATTAGTAAAAGAGTTAATTGTAGAAAATAATGTAATAAAAGGTGTAATAACAGAAGAAAATGAAAGAATTAATAGTAAAAAAGTAATAATAACTACTGGAACATACCTAAATGCTGATATATTAAGAGGTCATAATAAACATAAAGGTGGTCCTCACGGAGAAAAGCCATCTCTTTACTTAAGTGAAAGTATGCAAAAAAATGGTTTAATTATGAGAAGACTAAAAACTGGAACACCTCCAAGAGTATTAAAAAGCACAATTAACTATGAAGAATGTTCTAAAGAAAATGGAGATGACACTTTATTAAGTTTTAGTAATTTCTATGAACCAACATATGACATAAATAATCAAGAACCTTGTTACCTTACATACACAAACTTAAAAACACACGAAATAATACTAAATAACTTAGATAAATGTGCTCTTTATAGTGGCTTAATTGTAGGAATTGGTCCAAGATATTGCCCATCAGTTGAAGATAAAATTGTTAAATTTAGAGACAAAACTCGTCATCAAATCTTTTTAGAGCCTGAAAGAAAAAATGGAGACGAAATATATGTTGGAGGCTTTTCTACAACTATGCCTGAAGAACTACAAGAAGAGTTAATTCATTCAATGGAAGGCTTACATAATGCAAAAATAACAAAATATGGATATGCAATAGAATATGATGCAATAGATTCAACAGAATTAAAAATGTCACTTGAAACAAAAAAAATAGAAGGTTTATATACTGCAGGACAAATAAATGGAACAAGTGGTTATGAAGAAGCAGCAGCCCAAGGCTTAATCGCAGGAATAAATGCAAGCCTTAGTTTACAAGGAAAAGAACCACTAATATTAAAAAGAAATGAAGCTTATATTGGTGTACTTATAGATGATCTTATAAATAAAGGAATCACCGAGCCATATAGACTACTAACTTCTCGTGCAGAATTCCGTTTACTATTAAGACACGATAATGCGGATATAAGACTTACTGAAATAGGAAGAAAAATAGGATTAATAAATGATGAAAAATACGAAATATTTAAAAATAAACAACAAAAAGTAAAAGAACTTGAGAACTATCTAAATGAAACTAAAATAGATTTCACTAAAGAAAACAATGATTACTTAGAATCTCTATCATCAAGCCCATTACTAGGAAAAACACCAGCAATTGAATTATTAAAAAGACCTGAGATAAAAATAGAAAACATAGAACATTTACTTAATACAACATTTGATAAATATGCAAGCACAGAAGTAGAAATAAACACAAAATATAAAGGTTACATAGATAAAACAAATAAAGAAGTAGAAAAAATGCTAAACTTAGAAAAAAAGCAAATACCAAAAGATATTGACTATAATAAAGTAAGAAATATTGCAACAGAAGCAAGACAAAAATTAGAACAAGTCCGTCCATTAACTATTGGCCAAGCATCTAGAATAAGTGGAATAAACCCAGCTGATATAACTATGTTACTAGTATACTTAAAAAGGGAGTATGCAAATGAATAAAGATGAATTTATAAAAGAATTAAGTAAATTAAATATAACATTGACTGATTATGAACTTACAAAATTTGAAACATACAAAGAATTATTAAAAGAATACAATAAAAAATTTAATCTAACTAGTATTGTAGAAGATAACAGTATTTATTTAAAACACTTTTATGATTCACTTTATTTACTAAAAGAAGAAACTTTAAAAAATGCAAAAAATATACTTGATATTGGTACAGGAGCCGGTTTTCCAGGTATTCCACTTGCAATAATACAAAAAAATACCAATATAACTTTAGTAGAATCTAATACTAAAAAATGTAACTTTTTAAATATTGTAAAAGAAAAATTAAATTTAGATAATATAGAAGTTATAAATGACCGAGCAGAAAATTATGTAAAAACAAAACGTGAATACTTTGATATAGTGACAAGTCGAGCAGTAGCAAACTTAAAAATATTAATAGAATTAGAACTTCCTGCTCTTAAAATAAACGGTTATTTTTTAGGATTAAAATCAAATGTAGAAGAAGAATTAAATAAATCTGAAAAATTTATAACTGAATTAGGTGGAGTATTAGAAAGTGTTATAAATTATACTTTGCCATATGAAAACTCAAAAAGAACAATAGTTAAAATAAAAAAAGCACACAAAACAGATAAAAAATATCCAAGAGAATATAAAACAATATTAAAAGACTTGCACTAGAGTACTTGAAAAATATAACAAAATACTATAAAATAATATTGTATATATAATAAAGGGGCTGAAAAATATGAATCGTGAAAATGAAATAATTAACGTAAGAGTTGATGAAATAATTCCAAATAGATTTCAACCAAGACTTGCATTTAATGAAGCAGAACTAAAAGATTTAGCTGATTCAATAAAAATGCATGGAATAATTCAACCATTAGTACTTAGAAGAATTGGAGATAAATTCGAAATAATTGCAGGTGAAAGAAGACATAAAGCAGCAATGTTAGCAGGACTTCAAACAGTACCAGCAGTTATAATGAATATGGATGATAAACAAAGTGCCGAAGTAGCAGTAGTTGAAAACCTACAAAGAAAAAATCTTACTGCAATTGAAGAAGCACAATCTTATAAAAAAATACTAGATATGGGTTACTTAACTCAAGATGAACTAGCAACAAGAATGGGTGTAACACAACCTACAATTGCTAACAAACTTAGGTTACTTAATCTAGCAATACCAGTAAAAGAAGCTCTTTTACATAATCAAATATCTGAAAGACACGCAAGAAGTTTACTTCAAATAACTGATAACAATATACAAATACAAATGTTAAATAGAATAATAACTGAAAGACTTACAGTAAGACAAACAGATGAAGAAATAGCTAAACTTTTAGGTAGACCAACTACTGGAGGAGAATCTAGTGGAGAAACAGGTACATCATCAAATCTTGTTCCACCTG
>CANPXI010000016.1 GCA_947585885.1 uncultured Bacilli bacterium | reverse complement strand
GAGGTATTTTACTTAACTGGAACGGATGGACAACTAGGAGACGGGATAGTTACAAATCAATTCGTCATACGTCCAGTACTTTCTCTGAAATCTTGTGTTCAGTTGTCTGGTAGTGGAACAAGCAGTGATCCGTATACAGTCACAATAAGTGAATCATGTGCTAAAGCAGATAATTAATATTTATTAAAATTATACATATAAAAAATTTAAAGTAATAAAGAAAAAACTATGAATGAAATAATTATTTTCATAGTTTTTTATAAATTTCTATCAACAAAAAATTCTTTAATATCAACTTCTAAAATCTTAGAAATTCTATAAAGAACGGCAATACTAAAAGATTGTTGAACTTTAGTAGACTCTATATTACTAATAAGACTATGACTTAAATCCGCTTTTTCAGCCAATTGCTCTTGCGTCATTTTTCCATAAGAACTATATTTACTATTATTATGTAATCTAAAATATTTAATATTCTTACTAACTAAATCATAAATATATCTATCATCATCAGAATTATAATTCATATAACCACCATTAATTAAAATTATTTTTCACTATTTTCAAGACAAAACTCTATCATACTAATAATAACATTATTTAAAGAAGTATTATTTTCTTTAGCAATTTGCTCTATTTGATTTAATAAATCTTTCTTAATATATAAAGTTTTATAAACAGATAAAATCTTTTCTTTTGTCTTTTTAGGTACAAATTTCATTATAATCACCCACACTATTTTAACTGTAATAAGTTAAATAAATAAATTAATTGAATAAATAACTAATATATGTTAAAATTAAACATGTAAAGGGAAACATATAAGCATTGCTTAATGTCTACCTTAGAATTTCTAAAGAGACATTTAATTCAATTAAGAATTAAGTGTCATTTTTTTATAATCGCAACTATCAAAGCTGTGATTAATAAAATAGTACAAATGTGTTCTAGCACATCAATGAAGAATTTACGCCACTTCATACTAAACCACGCTCCTTTCAAAAAAGAGTGGGTAGACACAAAGGTACTTATAGTTTCCCTTAATTCAATACACTAACACAAATGAATACTAAAAGTCAACACCACCAAAAATTTAATTTTTTAACCACTTTTAGTATTTTATATTGCACAAAAACACCTTTAAAATTTAATTTTAATATCATTTTCACTAATTTTAATATCTCAATTTTTAAAATTGAACATATAAAAAAGTTAAAAAATTTGTCAAAAAAAGTAATTGAAACTATAAAATAAGTGATTGACACTAACAAATAAGTAAACTATAATTAAATTGTAAATAATAAAGGAGAAGAACTATGAAGACAATAATCTCTTTCGAAAATTTGAAACTCGGGGGGGGTTACTAACTAACTCTCATAGTTTTTTAATGCACACATAGATTTTTTCTATGTGTGTTTTTGTTTGGAGGAAAAAGTTATGAATAATAAAAAATATTTAATAATAGGAATAGTAGCTATATTAATAGTAAGTATAGGTTTTAGTGTAGCATTCTGGAGAGCAAATATAGAAGGAGAAGGCTCACAAATGGTAGTAAACTTTGATAAGCTAAAAATAGTATTTGTTGATAGTGTAGAAATAATTAGGACAGAAGAACAAAATGGAAGAATAAGACCAGGATGGAATGTAAGTAAAACATTCACAATAAAAAATGAAGGAAGTAGTATATATTTTTATAATATAAACTTAGATAACTTAATAAACACTTTTGTAACAGAGGGTTACTTACAATATAAAATAACAAGTACAGATGGTGGATATAATATGGAAGAGTATTCACCAATACAAAAATGTGAAAAAGCATGTAAGCAAGTATTAGCAACAAATATAGCAATAGACCCAGAAATAACTCAAACATATACAATATATTTTAGATATATAAATGATATAGAAGTAGACCAAAGTGTAGATATGAATAAAGAATTTAGTGGAAAGTTATCAATAGATGGAAGCACAACAAAAACATTTACAAATTATTTTGCAGAAAAGTATCCAGAAGCAACAAAGAGGACAGATTTTAGCACAACATTATCAGAAGGAAAAGTATATTATGAAGACGGACTATATACAGAGAATAGTAACAGAATATATTACTGGACAGGAGCATCTACTGATAACTGGGTAAAGTTTGGAAAAGATGGTAATAGTGATATATATTGGAGAATCATCAGAACAAATGAAGATGGAGGCTTAAGACTCTTATATGCAGGAACATCACCTGATACAGAACAAGGATACATAAACCCTAATGATGGAGACAAAGGCGATGGGACATATCAATATAATGACAAATATGATAATACAGCATATGTAGGATACATGTATGGAAGTTTAGGAGATTTAGAAAAAAACAGAGAAAACACAGAAGATTCACCAATAAAGAAAATAATAGATAAATGGTACTCTGATAAATTACTTGCAAGTTATAATCAATATATAAGTAAAACAGCAATATATTGTAATGATAGAAGTAGTGATAATTATAAGGAAAATACAGGTTATATGTATTTTGCAGCAGTTCAAAGAACAGCAGTCATGACAAAAAATTATGGAGGAATAACAGAAGATTCAAAAATAAGGCCATCATTCACATGTGGTACAACGTATAGTGGAGGTATGCATAAAGATGCAAGTGATGCAGATAAATTCACAGCAAAGAATAATGCAAAAATGGGAAATCAATTGTTACAATATCCAGTAGCATTAATGACAGCAGATGAAGTAGTATATGCAGGTGGAAAAAATCAAAATGATTCACCCCAAACTTATTACTATTTAAATAGTAATAATGAAAGTATTGTTGGTGATAAATGGTGGTGGACAATGAGCCCAGCTGGTTTTAATGATATTGGTCAAGCGTTTGTACATCGTATTCTTGGCTTGGATGACACGAATCGTCTCGGACATCTTCGTGGGGCCGTTATGAATACGTTTGGCGTCATCCGCCCAGTCCTATCTCTAAAATCTTGTGTAACTTTAACAGGAACTGGTTCACCAACAGACCCATATATTCCTCATATAACTGATAGCTGTGCTAAACTAGATAACTAAGATAAACTAAAAAATGTTTATCTTTCTTTTTATTTTTGATAGAATATAAATATAATAGAAAGAAGATGTAAATATGGACAATAAGAAAAAAGAATTAGTAAAAATGTTACTTAATCAAAATTTAGATGAAAAAGATGAAGAAGAAATAATTGACTTACTTATTAACAACTCTGTAACAATAGACGTAGATAAAGAAAATGATTCTAAAATGACATTTGGAGACAAAGTAGCTGACAAATTATCAGAAGTCGCAGGTAGCTGGACATTTATAATAATTTTTAGTTGCTTTCTAATATTCTGGATAATACTAAATGCATTCTTGCTTAAAAAAAGTATAGACCCATTTCCATTTGTCTTACTTAACTTATTACTTTCTTGTCTAGCAGCACTCCAAGCCCCAATAATAATGATGAGTCAAAATAGACAAGCTAAAAAAGATATGATAAGAAACAAAAACGACTATCATACAGACTTAAAAAGTGAACTAATACTTGAAGAATTATATGACCATCTAGAAGAAATAATAAAAAATCAAGAAAAAATACTAAAATACATAAAAACATTAGAAGACAAAAAAGAATAATTTGTCTTTTTATTTTCTATAAACAAAAAAAGTTATATAATATAAATGGAAGGAGAATTAAAATGAATAAAATTGAAATAAAAGTAAAAGGTATGGTATGTTCTGAATGCGAGAAAAGAATAGAAAATGCCTTAATGAATATAGATGGAGTGGTATCAGTAAAAGCAGACCACGATAAAGAATTAGTAGTTATAGAAACAAATAAAAATGTTGATAAAGAAGAAATAGAAAGAAAAATAATAGACTTAGATTTTAAAGTTATAAAGGAAAACTAAAATGAAAAAAATAACACTATCAGTAGATGGTATGACTTGTGCTGCTTGTTCTAGTGGCTTAGAAAAATACCTAAAAAAACAAAAAGGTGTAATGGATGCAGTAGTAAACTTAGTAATGTCTACTGCAAGTATAGTTTATGATGAAAACATAATAACAAAAGAAAAAATAGAAGAATTTGTAAAAGAAGCTGGGTTTATTAGTCTAGGTGAATTTAAAGAAATAAAAATTGAAAAAGAAAAAAAGAAAGAAAAAATAAAATTTATAATATTCACAATTTTAATAATATTACTTATGTACATTTCTATGGGCCATATGGTAGGCCTAAAAGTAATAGATTTCTTAAATATTCACACTCATCAAACAAACTATTTAATAACTATATTTTTATTAACTTGTCTATTTCTAATCTATGGCTTTAACATAATAAAAAATGGAATTATTAACTTAATACATAGAATACCTAATATGGACTCTTTAGTATCTTTAGGAGTATTAACAACATTTATATATAGCCTAGTAAATATGATACTTGTATTAAATGGTAATAATGATTTAATTAATAACATATATTTTGAGTCTTCTGCTGTAATAATTTACTTTATAGTTCTAGGTAGAAGAATAGATAAAATAAGTAAAGATAAAACAAAAGAAGCAATAAACACATTAGTCACAATCACCCCAACACACGCGACTAGAAAAATAGGTGACACACTCGAAACAGTTACAATAGATGAAATAAAAAAAGAGGATATAATAGTCGCTAAAGAAGGAGAAAAAATTGCAGTAGATGGTATTATAATAAAAGGAACAACTCACGTAGACGAATCTTTTATTACTGGAGAAAGTAAACCAGTACAAAAGACAGTAGGTGATACAGTTGTGGCAGGAAGTTTAAACTTTGATGGGCTTATTGAATACACTGCAAAAAGAATAGGAAAAGACTCAAGTATATCTGAAATAGTAAAACTAGTAGTAGAAGCAACTAACACAAAACCAAAAATTGCATCTCTTGCAGATACTGTAGCAAACTACTTTGTAAAAGCCATAATACTAATTGCGATACTTGCATTTATTATATATCTATTACTAGGCTTTAGTCTTAACGAGTCACTTATTACATTTGTAACAGTACTAGTAGTCGCTTGTCCTTGTAGTCTAGGGCTCGCAACCCCTTTAGCTATAGTTGTAAGTGAAGGCTTATGCGCAAAAAATGGTATACTTATTAAAAAAAGTTTAATACTAGAACTAGCATCTAAAGTAAATACAGTAATATTTGATAAAACAGGAACACTTACATATGGAAAACTTAAAGTATCACGTATCTTTAACTATAGTAGCCTAAAAGAAAAAGAACTACTTACATTAGTATGCTCCTTAGAAACAAAAGTAAACCATCCAATCAGTAATGCATTTAATATTTTAGTAGAAGAAAAGCACTTAAACTTATTAAATGTAAACGAAATGAAAACTTTACAAGGACTTGGAATAACAGGTAAAATAGATAAAGATAAGATAATAATAGGTTCATCTAAAATACTAGAAAAATATAAAATAAAAAACACACATAAAATTGATGAAGAAAAACTTCTTCAAAATGGAAACACAATAATATATGTAGTAAAAAATAAAGAAATACTTGCTTTAATAGGCGTAAATGACATAGTAAGAAATGAAGCAAAAGAAGTAGTTAAAGACTTAAACAATATGGGAATAGATGTAGTAATGCTAACAGGTGATAACGAAAAAACAGCAAACATAATAGGTGAGTACTTAAACATAAACAAAATAATATCAAACGTACTTCCTAAAGAAAAATCTAATAAAATAAAAGAACTACAAAATAATAACCAAATAGTTTTAATGTGTGGAGACGGTATCAATGATAGTATTGCCCTAAAAAATGCAGACATAGCCCTAAGCTTTAACTCTGGAACAGACATAGCTATGAATTCTAGTGACGTATTACTTATAAATGATAACTTAAATAACATAACAAAACTAATAAAAATAAGTAAAGAAACTCTAAAAATAATAAAACAAAACTTATTCTGGGCTTTCTTCTATAACTCACTAATGATACCAGTTGCCCTAGGACTATTTAAAAACTTTGGAATAAGTGTAAGTCCTATGATGGCTAGCCTTTCTATGGTACTTAGTAGTTTAACAGTAATTCTAAATACATTAAGACTAAAATTAAAATAAAAAGGGAGATTTTATGAAAATAATAAAAAGAATAATCATAGTACTAATAATATTATCACTTGCTCTTTTAGTACTAGTGCTTAGTATAAATGAAGCAGTAAAAGCTTCTTCTAAATCAAAAATACTTGAAATAAATGAATTAAAACAAATAAGGAACATAGATGCAATAATAATACTAGGTGCAGGAGTAAAAAATAATAACCCAAGTCCTATGCTAAAAGATAGATTAGAAAAAGGAATAGATTTATATAAAAATGGAGTATCTCCTAAAATAATAATGTCAGGAGATCACACAAAAAAAGACTATGATGAAGTTAATGTAATGAAAACATTTGCAAAAGAACAAGATGTTCCATCAGAAGATATTTTTATGGACCACGCAGGTATTTCAACTTATGATAGTATCTACCGTGCAAAAGAAATATTTAAAGTAAAAAAAGTAGTAATCGTAACACAAGAATACCACCTATACCGTGCACTTTTTATTGCAAACGAACTAGGCCTTGAAGCATATGGAGTAAAAGCAGACACAAGAAAATACAGGGGTGAATTTATTAGGGAAGTAAGAGAAATACTTGCAAGAAACAAAGATTTTGTAAAGTCTATTGTAAAACCAAAGTCAACATATCTAGGAGAACCTATCCCCGTATCAGGTAATGGTGACATAACAAATGATAAAAGTGACTAAAAATCACTTTTTTCTTTTAAACTCTACGTTTCGTTTGGTGCACTATAAATTAATATATATTATAATTTAACTATGAAAGGAAAAAATTATGAATCAAGAACGTATAGGAAAATTTATTTTAGAACTTCGTACAAAAAAGAAAATGACACAACAAGAATTAGGGAATAAAATTGGTGTAACAGACCGAGCAATATCAAAATGGGAAAATGGTCGAGGTCTACCTGACATATCTTTAATAGAACCTCTTTGTAAAGAATTAGGTATAACAGTAAATGAACTTCTAAGTGGAGAAAAAATACAAAAAGAACAAGAAAAAGAAAAATTTGAAGAAAACATAATAAACACACTAAACTATTCTAACAAAAAAATAAAAACAAAAAAAAGAATAATACTTTCTTTATTATCTATAATAATAATTATTTTATTAATACTATCAACTTTATTTATAATAGATATAAATAGAATGAAAAACAATAAACCAGTTTTGTTTAGCACCTGGGGCTATGAATATGCTCCACCATTAAATTTAGATAGTATCTCGCTTGAAAATACTATAAAAGAATACCTAATAAAAGAAAGTGAAAGTAATACCCACCATAATAATGAAAAATCATTTGTCGCATTAAAAACCTATCTAATAAAAGAAACAGAACATAACTACTATGTATACTCTTGGGTATTAGAAGAAAAATATTATATAGAAAATAATGAAATAAAAAATGACTCAGCCTCTAGCATCCCACATAAATTTGAATTAGTAAAAGATAATAATGAATATATATTGATAGACGATACCATTCCAAGAGATGGTGGTTACTATGAACAAGATATGAAAAACCTATTCCCATTATCTATAAGAAAAGAAATGGAAAAAAGCCATTATGACGGTACAATAGAAAAACTATCTAGTGAAATAGACTATCAAGTAAAACTATATTTTCACAAGTAACTTATTTACTAACTAATACTAGAATGTTAGAATATATTTTAAGGTGATATGTATGAGTAAAAAAGAGTTTGTAATAGACGAAACACCAATTCTTAGTTTAGTAGACCAAAAATTAGAAAATCTAGATAAAAGTATACTTCTTGAAACAAGAAAAAGACTACTAGAAAATGGTGAAAGTATAGAAATAATTGATAAAGCACTAAAAAACAAAGAAGAAAAAGAATCAAAAAGAAAAATATTAAGTTCCATAATTGGTGCAGTAGTGATGAGTGGTTTTAAAAGTGATAAAACATCTCCTAAAATAAATAATGATTATGAAGACTATAACTTTGAAGAGGAAGAACTAGAAGACGACGACTACTATAGTGAAGATGATTTGGACTAAATGAATATAGAAAAAGAAATATTTAAAAAGACAAAAATAAACTATAACTCACTGATTCCCTATGGCTTTAAAAAAATAAAAGACTCATACATATTAACAAAAAATATATTAGATAATACATTTAAAGTAGAAGTAGTGATAACTAAAACTGACATAAAAACTAAAGTAATAGATTTATCATTTAACGAAGAATATACTTTATATAAACTAGATATAGAAAACGGATCATTTACTAGCTTAGTAAAAGAAGAAGTAACTAACATACTTTTAAGTATTAAAAATAACTGCACAACTATAAAAGAATTTATTTATCCACAAACTAATAGATTAGCTATTCTTATTAAAGAAAAATATGGAAGCTCTCCAGAATTTCCCTGGAAAGACGATAACAGAAATGCAATATATAGACATAAAAAAACAAAAAAATGGTATGCACTAATTATGAACATAAATAGAAATAAATTAGATAACATAAATGAAGACGTAGAAGTAATGAACATAAAACTAGACCCACTTGAAATAAAAAAATTAATAAAAAGAAAATGTTTCTATAAAGCATACCATATGAATAAAGAAAAATGGATAACTATATTACTAAATAATCAAATAAAAGATGAAGAAATAATGTCATTATTAGAAAAAAGTTATAACTTAACTAATAAATAACATTATTTTTTATTGACTTAACTGTATATACTGTATATAATGAATATATACAAAGGAGAAACTATGGAAATAATAATAAGTAATGATAGTGAAACACCAATATATGAACAAATAAAAGAAGCATTAAAAACAAAAATACTATCAAATGAACTAGAAGCAGGAGTTTTACTTCCATCAATTAGAACACTTGCAAAAGATTTAAAATGTAGTGTAATAACGACAAAAAATGCATACACCGAACTAGAAAAAGAAGGTTATATAACAACAATTCCATCAAAAGGAACATATGTAAAAAACATAAATAAAAACCTAATAAAAGAAGAACAACTAAAAAAAATAGAAAAACTAATTGAAGAAATAGTAACAATATCTAAAACAAACAATATAAACAAAAAAGAAATAATAGAAGTATTAAATATATATATGGAGGATAAATAATGGAAAACATTTTAGAAATAAAAAACTTAAACAAAAAATATGATAACTTTTCTCTTAAAAATGTATCATTTAATTTACCTAAAGGAATGATAATGGGTTTTATAGGTGAAAATGGAGCAGGAAAAACAACAACAATAAAAGCAATTTTAAACATAATAAATTCTTATACTGGTGAAATAAAAATATTTAATAAAAGCAATATAAAATATGATAGTGAAATAAAAGAAGACATAGGTGTAGTACTAGATAATACATTCTTTCCTGAAATACTTTCGCCCACTGACATAAATAATTCACTAAAAAATATATACAAAAATTGGGATGAAAAATTATACTATAGTTATCTAGAAAAATTTAATTTAGATAAAACAAAACAAATAAAAACATTCTCAAAAGGAATGAGAAAAAAACTAGAAATAATAACTGCACTATCACATAAACCAAAACTATTAGTATTAGATGAAGCAACAAGTGGTTTAGATCCAGTCGCAAGAAATGAAGTAATAGATTTATTTAGAGAATTTATAGAAAATAACGACTCTAGTATATTACTATCAACTCACATAACAAGTGACTTAGAAAAACTAGCTGATTACATAACATTCATAAATAATGGAGAAATACTACTATCAAAAACAACTGACGAACTACTAAATAACTATGGTTTAATAAAATGCACAGAAAAAGAATTTAACTCTTTAGATAAAAATGATTATATAAAATATATGAAAAACAAATATGAGTATGACGTATTAGTAGAAAACAAAAAAGAAATAAAAAAGAAATACAAAATTGAAGTAATAGATAAAATAAACTTAGAAGACTTAATGCTTCTTATGATAAAGGGGGTAAAATAATGTTAGGTTTTATAAAAAAAGACATAAATATGGTAAAAAGTAACTTTAAATTAATAGGTGTTTTACTAATAGTATATGCATTTCTTGCTTTTACAAATAAAATGGATATATCATTTATCTTACCATTTATAAGTGTAATGATAATGATTTCTTCATTTAGTTATGACTCATTTAATAACTGGGATGCATATATGGTAACACTACCAAATGGAAGAAAAAATGGAGTATTAGCTAAATACTTAACAACATTCTTACTAATATTCATAATAAGCCTAATAACACTCACAATATCTTTAATAATATCTTATACTAAAAATACTGAAATAAACTATTTACAAATATTCACAAGTTTACTAGGAACAATAATAGGAACACTACTAGTAGTATCATTTATGTATCCACTCATTTATAAACTTGGAATAGAAAAAGCAAGAATAAGCATATTTTTAATAATATTTGGTCTAGCATTTTTAGGTTCATTACTAATAAATCATATAAACATTTCTCATATAACAAATGCATTAACAAAACTTGGTAACTTACTAGTCCCTATAACCATAATAATAACTTTATTGCTTCTTTACATTTCATACATAATATCCCTAAAAATAATAAGAAAAAAAGAATACTAAAGATAAATACAAAAAATTTATCTTTTTTGATATAATAATATATAAGGTGATTATATGCTAATATCATTTTTATTAACAGTAGTATTTTTTATAATTCTAATAATTTACTTAATAAATAAATCTAAGACTCCAACCCTTAAAAACATATACACATTACTAACAAACATAATAACATTACTTGAGTCATTCTTTTTAACTAAATTATTAGTAAAATTAACATCAAAAAACATTATAATAACACTATCTAATAAAATAAAAGAAATACTAAAAATAACAGAAAGTGAATGGATAGACCTAAGTATAATAGATAAAGTATCTTCGTTTTTAATAATAACCATAATAAGTATAATATTATTTATATTAGTGTTTTTAATAATCTACATAATAAACCATATATTAAAAAGAATAATATTTAAACTATTACAAAAAGAATCTTATTCTACTTATGAAAATAAAAGTAATATAATAATAAATCTACTTCTAAGTATAACTTCATTCACTATCATTTCATTTGCTATTTTTTATCCATTTGGAAGCATCTCAAAAATATTATCAAATGGAATAAACAAAGTAAACTATGAAGTGCCAAAAATAATAAAAACATTTAATAATAACCCAGTAATAAAATTGCACGCGAATAATATAAGTTTAAATTTCTTTAATAACATAACAAAAACAGAAGAAATAAAAACAAGTAATGAAATAGAAGGACTAATATCTATAATATTAGTAACAAAAGATATAAATGATGGTAACAACACAAAAAAGAACTATGAGGTAATAAAAAGTGAACTAGAAGACACTTATCTAATGGCTTCATTCCTAACAGAAATATCAAGAAGTGCTGCATATAACTTTAAACAAAATAAACCTTTTATGGGAATAGAACTAGAACTACCTAGTGATAACAGAAAAGAAATATACATAACTTCTTTAGAAGTAATAAGCACTTGGAAAAAAGAAAACCTAATAAATGACATAAAAACAGTATTTGAAGTATATGAAATACTTTATAACTATAACTTAATAAAAGAACATACTTCAGAAGATTTACTAAATACATTACAAAATGAAGACTTCACAAAAGAATTATTCCTAAGTCTATTTAAAAACGATGATTTTAAAAAAATACTTCCTAGTATAATGAACTTTGGACTAAATGAAATATTAGATAACCTACATTTAGAATCATCAAACACTTACATTAACACAGTAGACTTAAATTCATTAACAGAAGAAGAGATAATAAAAGAAGCTAAAGTATTCTCACTTCTAATAACTGAAACAAATAACATAAAAGAAAATAAATTTAATATAGAAGACTTAGATAAACTAAAAGAAATAAGAAATAGCAAACTACTAAATGACTTACTTTATAACTTACTTTTAAGACTATTTCAAGATAAACTAATAGGTGAATAATGAAAAAGAAAATAATAATTGTTATAGTATTTATCCTAGTTTTAATAACTTACCTTTATTATGAAAATAACTTTTTAGGAGTAACTTACTATAATATAAAAACAGACAAAATAAAAGATAAAATAAAAATCGCTCATATATCAGACTTCCATAACACAAAATCAAAAAAACTTACAAATGACTTAATAAATAAAATAAAAAAAGAATCTATAGACTTAATAGTAATAACAGGTGACTTAATAGATTCAAGAAAAACAGATATAAACATAAGTATAAACTTAATAAAAAAATTAAATAAAATATCTAAAGTATACTACGTACCAGGTAACCATGAAAGTAGAATTACAGAATATGAAAGTTTCATAAATAAACTAAAAGAAAATAATGTAATAGTACTAAATAATCAAAAAGAAGAATTAAATAATGAAATAACTTTAATAGGTGTAGATGATCCAACACTCTTTAAAGAAAACTATATTGATGATAACATACTAATAGATAAAACACTAAAAGACTTAGAATTAAATACAGAAAAATATAATATACTTTTATCTCATAGACCTGAACTATTTAATACTTATAAAGATAATAATATAGACTTAGCTTTAACTGGACATGCTCATGGAGGTCAAATAAGATTACCTTTTATAGGTGGACTAATCGCACCTAATCAAGGACTATTTCCAAAGTATACAAGTGGAATGCACAAAGAAAACGAAACAACAATGATAGTAAGTCGTGGAATAGGTAACAGTTTATTCCCATTTAGAATAAATAATAAACCAGAATTAGTAATAATAAACATAGATAAAAAGATATAACACAAAAAAAGTTATATTTTTTATTAGTATAAATGATAAAATATGGTTGACAATAATAATATAAAATACTAAAATGTAAGTGTAAATAATAAAGGAGAAAGCTATGAAGACAATAATCTCTTTTGAATTCGAAAAACTCGGGGGGGGTTACTAACTAACCTTCATAGTTTTTTAATGCACACATAGATTTTTTCTATGTGTGTTTTTGTGGTGCGACACGCATGTGTTAAAACTAGGGCATGAAAGTTGCCTGTGGGCTTGGTAG
>CANPXI010000015.1 GCA_947585885.1 uncultured Bacilli bacterium | reverse complement strand
AAGAAACAATAATAAAATTAATAAAAATTAAAAGAATAATATTCATATCAAATCACCTAAATGAAGTTTAACATAAATAAATGTCGTTATTTGTCGAATTATGTCAAAAAAAGAAAAAAATTATAGAAAAAAAGTAGCTCCCCACTACTTTAAATCTTTAATATATTTTTTAAGAGTTTTTGAATTAGGCCCAAATATAATTTTTAATTGATTATCAATTTCTACAATACCTTTAGCGCCTAACTTTTGAATAGCATCTTTATCTACTATACTAGTATCTTTAACTAACACTTTAAGTCTAGATAAATTCGATTCAGCATCTATGATATTATCTTTACCACCTAAATATTGAATAAGCTTATTAATCTTTATTGAAAAATCTTTCTTATTAATCTTAATAACAATAACTGAAATTAAAATTAAAACTAAAATAATAATTAAATATTTTATATAATCCATATATCTATTTCACCTATAAAAATTATACTATATAATAAGAAAAAAAGAAATACAAAAATCATTTAATAGTTTTAATATAATTAAGTGACTTAAAGTCATAATAAAACTTTATATTTTGTGCTTTAGCATTACCGCTTACAAAAGGAATTTCTCCACTTACTAAAAGATCAGTACAAACTTTAGAGAGACCATTACAGTACCAATCAATAACATGTATTAAATTATTGCTATTATAACTTATATCATATCTAACAGTAGGTACACCAAAAACTGTACTAAGCGCTTCCTTTAAATTTTCTATAAAAACATCGTTATCATAACACACTGATACCCTAATATAATTATCAAACAAAGACTTAATCATAATAGGAGTACCATAATAGTCACCAACATAATATATCTCATCACTAGTATTATATCCGTAATCTCCATAATTAAAAACATTAAGTCCTTCAACTTTTAATTTATCTAAATTTTCTATATTTTTCATAAAAATTCCTCTAGTTATAATATAATACCATAAAAATAATAAAAATCAATGATTATCGTTTAGCACAATATTTAATTTTTAACATAAATTATTAATGAAAATAAAGAAGGGGTGGAAATAATGAATAATAACTATAACAATACTTGTTGTTGCAACAACTCAAATAATAGTAATAATTGTGACAATAATTGCATAGCCGAAATATTACAAGTAATAAATGTACTTCAATCTAATGCTTGTCCAGAAAACTGCTTAAATTCTTGTGATAGACCAGCACTAGGTGGTGGAAGTAACTGTGTTGTATGTAACACAAGACCAATAATGTTATATTCTTGCTGTGGAAATGGTACACCTTGGAGTATGCCAACAACAAGAACAAATACTGATTGTACAGCAGAAGGCGCTACTGGATGCTCTAATGTATTTAGAGTAGAAAAAATAGATGGATGTTGTGCAACATTTAGAGTACTAGCAGAAAACACAGATACTACTAGTCCTTATCCATATGTAGCAACAGACTCAATATTTACAATGAACATAAATTGCTTATCATGCATAAGATGTTTAAATGACACATATGTAGAATGTATATGTGGTTAATAAGCGCTTCACAATTGTGAAGCGTTTTTAAATTGTAATAAAATAAATAATTTGATAGAATTAACATATGGAGGAGTCATGAAAAATAAAAAAACAAGAGTTATACTAATAACTTTAATAATACTAATAATATTAGGAATATTTATATTTATGTATGTAAATAAAGAAAAAGATAAAAATATTGGTAATACACTAAAAACATACAAGTCAGGTGGTGTTGAGTTTTATTCAACTAGAAACTTTAAAGAAACATCTTACGAAAAATTCTCAATCTCATATGAAGATGCAGTCGATAATATGTTAATACTAGGTCTAGAAGAAAAAAAAGACTATTTAGAAACTCTTAATCTAAAAGACTTAACACTAGAAAAATATATAAATATATTATATGAAAACGAAAAAAATACAAAAACAAAAATAGAAAAAAGAAATAACTATTACTATTACACATATACATATGAAACAGATAATTCCCAAAAATTTTATTACATAGTTACAACTTATGAAGGAAAAGAAAGCTTTTACTTAATAAACTTTGTCTGTCTTTTTGAAGAAAAAGATAATCATATAGATGAATTCCTAGAATTAGCTGATTCAGTTAAAGTAAAATAAAATAACTAAAAAAATATTTTACCACTTTAAATTATAAAAATAATATTGTATAATCTAGTTAAAAGAATAAGGAATAAAATAGGGAGCTGCTAATTATGAGAGATTTGTTTGGTAGTACAAGTTTTATAAAGTTCAGGGTGTTAGAAACAATTCTTAGTAGTAATATTGAATTAAAAAAACTTTTAGAAAGAGAAAATGATAAAGACTTTTTAGATTACGTATCAAATATTGATTCATATTTGTACGGAATAATATTATTAAAAGTAGAAAATAATGACGTAAAATTATGGCTTAATAACTATATATTTGATTTTTATATTCCACTTATAAATAAGAATAGTCTATACATAGTTAAATCATACTTACTAAAAGAAATACTTAATGTAAATGAAAAAAATAGTAGAATAGATGAAAGCATTAAGAGTTTTATAAAAGAAATAAATACAAAAATAAAAGATACAATTTATAATAAACAAGAAGACTTAAAAAATAAATTAAAAGAAAACTTAGACATAGATTATATCAAAAATTACTATCAAATATATAAAGATAAGAGTTTTATAATAGATTTGTCTTGTAACAAAAACATAAGAAATGAACTCTTAAAAATATATGACTTTTTAAAATAACTTGACAATTTCAAGTTATTTTCTTATTCTTAATATAAATGAAGAAGAATAATAATAAAATATAGATAAAGGAGAGTTTTATGAAACATTTAGTAATTGTAGAAAGTCCTAGTAAAAGTAAAACAATTGAAAAATACTTGGGAAAAGACTACAAAGTTACTTCTTCTAAAGGCCACATAAGAGACCTTGCAACCTCTGGTAAATATGGTCTTGGAGTAGACCTTGAAGATAACTTTAAACCTAACTATAAAATAATAAGTGGTAAAAGTAAACTAGTAAGTGAACTAAAAAAAGAAGCAGAAAAAAGTGACTATGTAATACTTGCAACAGACCCTGACCGTGAAGGAGAAGCAATAAGCTGGCATTTACAAGACGCGCTTAATCTAAAAGATAACTATGGAAGAGTAGTATTTAATGAAATAACAGAAAGTGCTATAAAAGAAGCATTCAAAACTCCAAGAAAAATAGACATGGATCTAGTTCATAGTCAAGAAAGTAGAAGAATATTAGACAGAATTATTGGATTTCGTCTAAGTAAACTAATGCAAAACAAAACTGAAGGTAAAAGTGCAGGCCGTGTCCAATCAGTAGCCCTAAAACTAATTGTTGACCGTGAAAAAGAAATAAACGAGTTTATTCCTGAAGAATACTTCACAATAGAAGCCCACTTTAATGATTTTGATGCTACTTTATCAAAATACAAAAACAAAAAAATAGAAATTAAAACGGAAGTAGAAGCAAATGAAATACTAAATAAACTTTCAAATGCTTTTAAAATAAAAGATGTAAAAGAAACTACAAAAAGTAGAAAATCAAAGCCACCATTTACAACAAGTACACTAACTCAAATGGCTAGTAGTAAACTAAACTTTACTGCTGCAAAAACCATGCGTCTTGCTCAAGGACTTTATGAAGGAAAAAATATAGGAACAGAAACTGTAGGTCTAATTTCATACATGAGAACTGACTCAGTAAGACTAAGTGACGTATTTGTAAGTGAAGCCACTAACTATATAAAAGGAAAATATGGTTCAAACTATGTAGGACATGTAAAACTAGCTAAATCTAAAGAAAACGTACAAGATGCTCATGAAGCAATAAGACCTACAAGCATAAAAAGAACACCAGAAAGCATAAAAGAATACTTAACACCTGATGAATTTAAATTATACAAACTAATATACATAAGAGCCTTATCTAGCCTTATGAGTGATGCAAAATATTTAAGTACAACTCTTTTACTTGAAAATAACGATTACGAATTCACTGCAACAGGAAGTGTAGGAGTATTTAATGGTTACTTAGAAGTCTATAGTATGTATGAAGAAACAACAGATAAATACTTACCAAACTTTAAAGACTACAACTCTAATATATTAGTAAGTAAAGAAATAACTAAAACTAGTCACTTTACCGAGCCACCTAGTAGATTTACTGAAGAAAAACTAATAAAAGAACTAGAAAGCCTAGGAATAGGTAGACCAAGTACATATGTAAAAATAATAGAAGTATTAAAACTAAGAAAATACATTGAAGTAAAAGAAAAGAAATTCCATCCAACACCAGTAGGAATAAAAGTAACAGAAAAATTACAAGAATACTTTAGCAAAATAATAAATGTTGAGTACACTAGTAACATGGAGACAGACTTAGATAAAGTAGCAGAAGGTAAAGAAGTATGGTATAAACTTCTTGATAAATTCTATAAAGACTTTGAACCTCTTGTAAAAGAAGCATTTGATGAAATGGAAAAAGATGCACCAGAAACTACTGGAGAAGTTTGCCCAGAATGTGGAAAAGACTTAGTATATAGATATGGTAAATATGGTAAATTCATAGCTTGCTCAGGTTACCCAGAATGTAAATACATAAAAAAAGAAGAGAAAAAGGTAGAAGTAGTTTGCAAATGTCCAAAATGTGGAGGCAACATAATAGTAAAAACAACAAAAAGAAAAAAAGTATTTTATGGATGCGATAACTATCCTAAATGTAAATATGCTCTTTGGGATAAACCAACAGGTAAAATATGTGATAAATGTGGTGGACTACTTGTAACAAAAAAAGAAATATGTCCAGAATGCAATAAATAATAAATTGTGATATAATAAAAAACGGAAGTGATAATTATGAATAACAAAAATGGATGGGGAATAATAGAATTTTTAGTATTTATGTTAATATTCCTAGTATGTTTAGTAGTTGTAGGAGCAGGACTAAGATATTTAGGACTATTAGATGAAGACTTTCATATTGCAAACCCAAATAATAAAGAAGAAGAAAAAGTAACAAACTATGTTTCTCTAGAAAAAGAAGCAGTAGAAAAAACAAAAGAATACATAAAAAAATATTATGATAATAATTTAGGACTTGATACATTAAATATCAAAATAAGTCAATTAGTAGAAAATGGATACTTAAAAGATTACCTAAGAGACGCAAATAATAAAAAGTGTTCAGGATATGTAGCAGTTTATAAAAATGATCAAAATAATATAGAATACATTCCATATATCAAATGTCCAGAATACACTACAAATGGTTATGAAGAAAGAAAGGACGGATAATGAGTAATAAAGTTATAGTCTTCTGGGGGATAATAATAACCCTTTTATGTTCAGCAATTTACATAATAGGAGTATACTATAAAAACGAACTTGATTACATAAACTTAAAAACCAAAATAAAAACAAGTGTAAAAGAATACATAAATAAAGAAAACAAAGACTTACCACTTGAAATAACAAGTGAAGAATTAGAAAAAAAAGGTTACATAGGGAAACTTGAACTAGAAGAAAAAATATGTGCAGCGGACATAAAAGTAACAAAAAAATTTTTAATGAATAACTATGATATTAACTTCACTTGCATAAATCCAGAATAAAAAAAGTATTGATTTTTTATAAAAAATCATATATTATTATATACATAAAAACAAAGAAGAGGAAAAGTACTCTAAAATATTTTTAAAGCGAATTAGGAATTGGTGAAAGCCTAACAAAAATATTTAGACGAAAGAACACCTTGGAGTTGCACACCGAAATAGTAGTAGACTGTGCCGGGCGGTTATCCGTTAAAAATAACTAGATTTGTTAGAATCGAAAAAGTGATTATAAATAAAAAATAATTTATAATAAAATGGGTGGTACCGCGGACTTAACAGTGTTCGTCCCAATTTGGGACTTATACTGTTTTTTATTTTTTGAAAGGAGTGACAATTATGTGCGGTTTCTTTGTATGCACAGACAAAAAAATAACAAAAAAAGAATTTGAGAAAGGGTTAGAAAAAATAAAACACCGTGGACCAGACATGACAAACACTATAGAAAGTGAAAATGCTTATATAGGTTTTAATAGGTTATCCATAATGGACTTAGATAAAACTGGTATGCAACCATTTGTAAGTGACGAATACATTTCAGTTTGTAATGGTGAAATATACGGTTTTAGAAAAATAAAAGAAAGCCTTATAAAAGAAGGCACAAAATTTATTAGTGGTAGTGACTGTGAAATATTAATTCCATTATTAAAAAAAGAAAAAGAAAACATATTTAATAAGTTGGATAGTGAATTTTCTTGTGTAATATATAACAAGAAAACAGATGAAATATTAGCCGGGAGAGATCCAATAGGTATAAGGCCAATGTTTTATGGATACACAAAAAATAATAAAATATGTTTTGCATCTGAAGCAAAAGCATTAATAGATATATGTGAAAACATAAAACCATTTTCAATTGGAACATATTATAAAAATGGTAAGTTTTATACATATAATGACATAACAAAAAGAGAAAAGTATAAAACTGACTCACTTGAAGTAATAACAAAAAACATAAGGAAACTTCTAATAAATGCAGTAGAAAAAAGACTTGATAGTGATGCAGAAGTTGGTTTCTTATTAAGTGGAGGACTAGACTCAAGCCTAGTTTGTAGTATTGCTTCTAAAATACTAAAAAAGAAAATAAAAACATTTAGTATAGGAATGGATAAAGATGCAATAGACTTAAAATATGCAAAAGAAGTTTCCGACTTCATAGGTAGTAACCATACTGAAGTAATAATGACAAAAAAAGAAGTATTAGAAAACTTAAAAGAAGTAATAAGAGTACTAGAAACATATGATATAACTACAATACGTGCTTCTATGGGTATGTACTTACTTTGTAAATACATTCATGAAAACACTGACATAAAAGTATTACTAACTGGAGAAGTAAGTGACGAACTTTTTGGTTATAAATATACTGACTTTGCACCAAACAGTGAAGAATTTCAAAAAGAAAGTGAAAAAAGAGTAAGAGAACTTTACATGTATGACGTCCTAAGAGCAGATAGATGCTTAGCCGCGTGTTCCCTAGAAGCAAGAGTCCCATTTGCCGATATAGAATTTGTAAAATACGTCCTAAGTATAGACCCAGAACTAAAAATGAATAAATATAACATGGGTAAATACTTGCTAAGAAAAGCTTTTAAAAAAGACTTCTTACCAGAAAATATTCTTTATAGAGAAAAAGCAGCTTTCTCTGATGCAGTAGGCCACTCAATGGTAGATGACTTAAAAGAATATGCAAGAAAGTTCTACACAGATAAAGAATATAATGAAAAAATAAAACTATATAAAAACCCATCCCCATTTACAAAAGAATCACTTTTATATAGAGAAATATTTGAATCTTTCTATAAAAACATGTCTAATTTGATAGTAGACTACTGGATGCCAAACAAAAACTGGGAAAACTGTGACGTATCTGACCCATCAGC
Organism: uncultured Bacilli bacterium; assembly: GCA_947585885.1. GTDB lineage: Bacteria > Bacillota_I > Bacilli_A > RF39 > UBA660 > MGBC139354. Next base: position 5,749 of record CANPXI010000015.1, on the reverse strand, counting down.
AAGAGTCCTTAAAAACTACGGAAAAAGTGGAGAATAATATAAAACTATGATATAATTTATTTATGCAACAATATTTTAGTAATAAAAAAGATGGTAATATATTATTTATAAATGATTATGACATTCATCATATAAAAAATGTAATGAAAATAAAACCAAATGATGATTTAATAATTACCTATAATGAAATAAGTTATCTATGTTCATTAAATAACGACTATAAAACTGCAACAATAAAAAGTATATATAAAGAAAATACAGAGAGTACCTATGTACTAGCATACATACCAGTTTTACAAGAAGAAAAAATGAGTTTTATAATCGAAAAAGGAACAGAAATGGGAGTAAGTGAATTTATTCCAGTAAACTTTACACATTCCAAATTTAAAATACCAAAAGAAAAAGAAAACAAAAAACTAGAAAGATGGAATAAAATAGCAAAAGAAGCTAGTGAACAAAGTAGAAGACTAATAATTCCTAAAGTAAAGAACATAATAAATATAGAAGATATAAAATTAATTGATGGTGTAAACATAATGTGTTCTCTTGACAAAGAAAATGTAAAAAGCATTAAAGAAGTATTAAACACTGAGAATTATTATGATAGAATATCATTAGTATTTGGTCCTGAGGGTGGTATAGACAAAAAAGAAGAAAAGTACTTATCTGAGTTAGGTTTTATAAAGACCTCACTTGGTAAAAATGTTTTAAGAACTGAAACAGTAATAATAAATGTATGTTCTATAATAAATTATGTAAATGGGTGATTATAAATGGAAAAAAGTATTAATAATTTTATTAATTTACTAGCTAAAGGAGATTTCTTCTTAATCTTCTTAGTAATAATGATGATTATAATAGTAGGTGTAATAATTTACTTAGTAAGACTACAAATAACGGATACAAGAAAAAAAGACGATGACGATATAGATGACTTTGATTATCAAGAAATATTAAGACAGAAAAAAGAGTCACTTGAGGTAAAAACAGAAACACCTAAAGAGGAACCTGTAAAAGAAGAACCAAAAGAAATAGAAAAAGAAAGTAGTGCTCCTACATTTAATATACCTGAAGAACAACAAGAAGAAAAAGAAGAAAATGATGAAGAAGAAACAACTTCATCTGAAACAGAAGAAGATCAAATAAAAATTAATACTATAGAATTTAAAAAACCAAAAATAGAACAAAAATCATTTGATTTTAAAATAGCAAATGATGAAGTAAAAGAAATAGAGAATAAATTAGAAGACATTAAGTCTTATGAAGACGAACAAGAAGAACTTGCAATAATATCAGCAAGTGAACTAGATAATAGACTTAATGATATGAAACAAAGGGGAGAATACACTACTCACGAAGAAACAATAAAACAATATGAAGAAGAACAAGAAAAGAAAGCTATAATAAGTTATGAAGAACTTCTAAAAAGAGCAGCTAATAATAAAGTAAGTTATGAAAAAGTAGAAAACATTGGTGGAATACATATAGGTAAAGTAGATACAGAAACACTAGAAACACCAAGCGAAACAAATGAATTACCTTATTATAAAGAAGAGGCCTTTTTAGAAGCATTAAAGGAGTTTAGAAGAGCGTTATGACATTTAATATAAAAACACTAGGATGCAAAGTAAACAGTTATGAAAGTGAACTAATTTATAGCCTTTTTATAAAAAAAGGTTATATTTTTGCATCTGAAAATGCAGATATATATGTAATAAATACATGTACTGTAACAAATATGAGTGATAGAAAAAGTAGACAAACAATAAATAAAGTAAGAAAAGAAAACCCAAGAAGCATAATAATAGTCTGTGGTTGCTACGTAGAAAATGCTTTTCAAAAAGGGTTACTTGATGAAATAGATGCAGATATATTTCTAGGTAACATGGGCAAAAGCCATATAATAGAATACCTAGAAGACTACATAAAAAATAAAAAACAAATAAAAGACTTCGGAAACATTAACGAAATAGAATTTGAAGATATGAAAATAGAATCTTTTCATAACAAAACACGTGCATTTGTAAAAATAGAAGACGGATGTAATAACTTTTGCACTTACTGTATAATACCTTACGTAAGAGGAAGAGTTAGAAGTAAAAACAAAGATAAAGTAATAGAAGAAATAACTGAACTTGTAAATAATGGCTATAAAGAAATAGTCCTAACTGGAATACACACAGGAGCATATATGAGTGATGGTTGTGACTTTGCTAGTTTACTAGAAGAAATAATAAAAATACCTAACTTAATTAGACTTAGAATATCTAGTATAGAAATAAATGAACTAAATGACCGTGTACTAGAAATATTTAGTAAAAGTGATATTCTAGTACCTCACTTACATATACCACTTCAATCAGGTAGTGAAGAAATACTTAAAAAAATGAATAGAAAATACGATAAAAAATTCTTTAAAGAAAGAATAGAAAAAATAAGAAAATTAAAAAAAGATGTAAGCATAACAACAGACGTAATAGTAGGTTTTCCTACTGAAACAGAAGAAGAACATAAAGAAAGTTTAGACTTTATAAAGAAAATAGCATTTACAAAAGTACATACTTTCCCATACTCTGATAGATATGGAACAGTAGCAAGCAAAATGGAAGGTAAAATAAATGGAATAGAAAAAAAGAAAAGAGTAAAAGAACTCTTAGAATTATCAAACACTTTAGAAGAAAACTTTTATAAAAAATTTTATGGAAAAACACAAGACGTACTAATAGAAGAAGAAAAGGATGGTTACTTTTATGGCCACACTGCTAACTACATAATGGTTAAAACAAAAGGCGACTATAAAGTACACGAAATATATAAAATTAAGTTAGAAAAAGAAAATATTGTTCTCTCAAATGAATAATATTTTTCTTTACAAATTTTACTTTTTTAGGTCTTTTAATATTAAAATACTTGTGTTATACTTGTAATATATAAGAGTAAGAGGAGGTATAAAGTGAAAAACATTACAAAATTTTTTACTAATTTAATTTCATCTATACTTTCTATTACTAAAACAATCTTTAAAGTATTAATAAAAGTAATAACTAAAATATCAATAGAAATATATAAAACACTATCTTATGCAGGAATAGGTCTATTTAAAATAGGAGACTTTTTACTAACAAATTTAATGACATTAGGAAGTTATATTTTTTATGCAATAATTTTTATTGGTAAGTGGATAGGTAAAATATTAAAAATAATAGGTAACTTTATATATAAATACATAATCTTAACAGTAGGAGTAGAATTTTATTATTTAGGTTTAGCTATATATAAAGGTTTTTACATATCTGCAAAAACTGCATTTTATGATTTTCCAATATTTATAGTTAGATCATTTAGTGATTTCTTTGACTTAATAGCTAAAAAGACAAAACTATTCTTTGATAGATTCTCTTATTTCTTTAGACATACTCCAAATAAAATAAAAGACTATTTTCTAAATAAATTTAATAACTTATCATTAGTAAAACACTATAGAAATAAAAGAGAAAGAGAACTTGAAGTATTACTAATAGATAAATTTGGTAAAGATGCTGAAAGAACTGAAAAGAAACTAACTTACCAATACTTAGCAAGAAACATAGAAGGAAAATTAATAAAAGGTTACTTTGCAGCTTTATCTAAACTAGACGTTCACTCATACTTATTAGATGAAGGTTACGAAGTATATGAAATAAAAACTAACTGGTGGATCAATTTAGTTCATGGTGAAGGAAGATACCTAAATAAACCAATGAGAAACAAAGACCTTATCTACTGGCTAGCTCAACTTTCTACTTACTTAAAAAGTGGTATACCTCTTACTGATGCAGTTAAAATTTTATCTCAACAAGATAAAAGAAAAAAATACAAAAAAGTATACGATTCTGTTGTATATGAGTTATCAATGGGTGAATCTTTTAGTGAATCACTAAAAAAACAAGGTAATGTGTTCCCACCATTATTAATAAATATGATAAAAGCAGCAGAACTAATAGGTGACCTAGAAAGTACACTGGATGATATGAGTAACTACTATGAAGAAAAAGAAGTAACAAGAAAACAAATGATAACTGCTCTTACTTATCCATCTATAATACTTGTAATGGCAATAGTAATAATAACATTTATGATGGTCTACATAGTACCACAATTTGAAAAAATATATGCAAGCCTTAACAGTGAAATGAATGGAATGACTCTAACACTAATAACAATATCTGAATTCTTAAGAAGTAACATAATGATAATATTAGCTTCTATAATAGCAATAATATTACTTTATAGGATACTTTATAGAAAAGTAAAAGCATTTAGAACATTTATGCAATACATCTATATGCATACACCAGTAATAGGTAAACTAATAATTTATAACGAAATGAATTTATTTGCAAAAACATTTGCAGTATTAAATAAAAACAACATATTACTTACTGATAGTATAGATATCCTAAGTAAAATAACAACAAATGAATTCTATAAAATGATAATGTATGATACAATATCTAACTTACTAAGAGGAGAAAAAATAAGCCTTTCATTTAAAGACAACTGGGCTGTTCCACCTCTTGCATACTACATGATAACTACTGGTGAAGGAACTGGTCAACTAAGTGAAATGCTAGAAAAAGTAAGTCAATATTACCAAAGAGAACAACGTGCTCTTGCAAACACATTAAAAAGTTTAGTCGAGCCACTTCTAATGGTAATACTTGCAGTAGTAGTTGGTGGTATAATGATATCAATATTAGTACCAATGTACTCAATAAGTTCAGAAATCTTAAATCAATAAGGGGGACATATGACCAAAATTACAATAACAATATTTGTATTCTTATTTGGAATAATATTTGGTAGTTTCTTTGCTTGCATAGGTTATAGAATACCAAATAAAATTAGTATAGTAAAACCAAATAGTTTCTGCCCACATTGTAAAAAATCACTTAAGTGGTATATGAACATACCACTTTTTTCCTATATATTCCTAAAAGGAAAATGTGCTTACTGTCATAAAAAAATAAGTCCAATGTATTTTATAATCGAACTTCTAACAGGAATACTTTTCATGGCTTCATATATATACTTTGGCTTATCAAAAGAATTTTTTACTTCATTAGTATTAATAAGTGCTTTATCTGTAACAATAGTATCTGACTTTAAATACTACTACATAAGTGACAGAGTAATTTTCATAAGTTCATTTTTACTAGTAATAATAAATTATATATATTTAGGATATAAAGAAACACTAGAACTAATTGCATCAGCCTTAATAATGCTTATACTTTTATACTTAGTAAAACTTTTAGGAGACAAAATATTTAAACGTGAATCTCTAGGTGGAGGAGATATAAAACTAATGCTAGTAATCGGACTATCTCTAGGACTAATAGACGGTATAACTAGCCTAATAATATCTTCATCACTAGCGCTTATTTCAAGCCTAATAACTCTAAAAAATAATAAAGAACGAATCGTACCCTTTGGACCATTCTTACTAATTGGAACAATAATAATGTATATACTTAAATATAATGGAATAGGTGTATTATAAAAAATGTGTTATAACCCGACTTCCGTAGATAAAAATATCAAAAAAGTTTATTTTTTATTGAAAATAGGCTTTTCTTTTTAAAGTAAATGTTGTATACTTATAATAGATATATGATAATATAGTTTGGATGTGTGATAAAAATGTATTTAGATTGTTTTAAAAATTGTGGTAAACCATATTTGAGAGTAATGCAAAATTATTATAATA
>CANPXI010000014.1 GCA_947585885.1 uncultured Bacilli bacterium | reverse complement strand
GCATGTATAGTTTCAAATTGGGCATGAGATATAGCCATATTGATGAATAGAGGATCAGCATAATAATCATTCATATAGTCAAATAAATTATTTAGAAGTATTGGTACGTCTTCTGGAATAGGTGGCACAAATATAGCTTCTTCTATAGTACAACCACTAGGTCCAATCCAATTTTGAATGTTTCTAATTTTTCCTGGTTCTTTATTATTTCCTCTTACACTATCAAGTAATATTTTATGAATATTATTAGTAAATTGTATATCAATTTTTTTTCTAGTTTTTAAATCTTTTTTAGCATATTCTATAACTTTTTTTAGATTTTGTATTTCACTAGTATCGTCTGTTTTAGGCATATATTTTAAATAATACATATCATCTTGTGATATTTGTGTGCCTTCAATTTGTGTTGATTTTAAGCTTTCACTTAAAATTATTGAATCTAAGAAAAAACTAGAATCAAATTTACAATTTTTTAAATTAGATTTATATTCTCCATATTTTTGATTTGCTTCTGCTATTAAAGATAATAATTCTTTGTCTATATTATATTTAATAGGTAGCATATTTGCTTTGTATGGCTCCATAGTACTCATCTCCTTTGTTATATTTTATCATTATTTTATTCTAATTTAAAGAAAAAATGCATAATATTTTGAAAATATTGTGCATTTTTGTATTTTTTATGGTGTATTTTGCACCATTATGGTGCATTTTTTGTTATTCAGCTTCTTTTTTTGTAACAGTTAAGTCATTTACATCTTGCATATGAGAAGTCTTAAATATATCTTCAGTGAAATCATTTGTTGCTTGTTTTAGTTTGTGATATATTTCTGTTCTTAGTGCACTTCTGTTTTTGAAGCTTCTTATGTCTGATACTTCTCTTGGACACCAGTATTCTGTTTTACATACATCCCATGGCTTACTTGCAAATTTCTTTTCTAAGTCTTCTTTAGCTTTTTCTCCATCACTTATTAATAAGTCATAGAACTTTTGAACTAATTCTTTTACATTTACAACACTAGGATCTAGTTTATCTAAGTTGTTTTTAGTTTCTTCAAATCTAGCCATTTTGTATTCTTTAAATGAATCATATTTTGTTATTGTTTTTAGAGCCATTAGGTCTGTTTTGTAATCTGTTATAGTTTTTGATCCTTTTGATAAGTTATCTATGTCATTTGCAATAGTTTGTGTTGTTGGATGTATGTTACTATAGTATTCTATATAACCATTATTGTATCCAGCATATCCAAGCATTTCATAAGCAAACCATTTTATACTATATGAGTCAGGTCTACCATATGGGTTATTTGGTTGATACCAGTGAGTATGAGTTATGTTTTCACCACCATATGAGTTAGCTCCTCTTGTACCATATAAGTATAATCCTGGATATATTCCTATTCTATTATCGTATAAGTCTTCTATATCATTTAGTTCCATATTTTTTAGCATTTCTTCTGTTAATTCAGTTCTTCCTGTTGTAAGACGACTACGATATAGGTTAAGTGGATCGTTATATTTTGTTTCATTTGGATATGATACTTGAACACCTACAAGTGATTTATGATAATCATCTAGTTGTAAGAATGCTTGTGCTTCAATGTAGTCTAGTACATATATTGCTTGGAATGCTTTGTTATAGAAGTCTTGTACTTCAGTAGGTGTATCTATTCTTTCTGGTGTAAGGTTAGAACCTATTTTATCATCTTCATCAAAATAAACTGATAAGTTCATTACTATGTCGTTTGGTCCGAATGATTGCATTAGGTTAGAGTCAGCATAGTCTTCTCCACCTGCATCCCATCTTCTTCCATTATTTTTTAAGAATAGTCTAGCATCAATGTTATGAGCTGATTCGTGAGACCAAGTATGGTAAGTGTATTCTTGCACTGTACCTAATTCAGGTATTAAGTTACCATCCATTAGTCCTTCAGCACTCCATTCAATTCTGTCTCCATAAGCAACTGCTGCATTACCATCACTGTAAGCCCATTTGCCTACTACTTCATTAAAGTTTTTATGGAATGGTTCTTCTGTACTATAAGGTTGTTGATATATTGTTGCTCCATTTAATTCTTTTGTGAATCTTTTATCTAAGTGATATGTGTGTATGTTATTAAATATTGTTTCATCTTGTATTAAACCATAAGCTGTTTTAAAGTAATCAGTCATTCTGTCTGTATAGCTTTTTACTCTTCTTTTAAATAAAGCCATTTCAGTTGGGTCATCTGGGTTTGCAATGTAACTACGTTCAGCTCCAATTACGAATTGAACTGGGCTAGAAATTATGTATGCTGCATTTTCTGGTAATGTTAGTATTGGTAATATAAAGTTATATACGTCATAGTTATTATTACCTTTGTTTCCATCTGGATGACTGAAGTGATCCCATAAAGTATATTGTATTTTAGGGTTTTCTTTTACAGGTATTTCTACTAAGTAACCTTTAAACTGATTTCTTGTCCATTCATGTAAGTCAGTACTATTACTGAAAGAAGATACCATATATTCTAGGAATTTAGGCATGTTATCTAGTTTTGTATAGTTACCTAGTGTTTCACCATAGCTTATACTTGTTCTTGCTGTGTTAAAGTTATTATCATTACTTAGGTAAAGTTCTGCTACTTTATCAGGCGTTAATTCTTTATTAAAGCCTTTCATTCCAAACATCATATAGTCATAAAGTTTCATACCATCTATATCTACGTCATAGAAACGTCTAAAGTAGTTATATGTGTATAATACTTTTTCTATTCTTTGATTCTTTTTTAGTTCTCTTTCTAAGTAATCATTTATTGCATCATCATTTGTTGTACTGTTATAGTTACTATTTGATAAGTATTTTAAGACAAATTCTTTTAGTTCATTTTTAGTTACTTCGTTATAGAATTCTTTATATAGTCTTGAGTCTCCAGTAGTTGTTAGTATGTCTAAGTTATCTGCATAGTTTAGTCCTTTTAAATAATTAGTTAAATTTGTGACTAAGTGACTACTTGAATCTATTACATAATTACTATAGTTATAGTCTATTCCTAAATCTTTTATACGGTAACTTGCTACCATATCATAAGTTCTATCAAATACTACATCATAGAATTTCTTTTCTTTTGTTTTGTATACTACTTTTATTTTGCTTATCTTTTTAACGTCATTATCTGTTAAGTATGTTACTATGTTTCCTTTTTTGTCTACAGGCACTACTTGGGAAATTTCTTTTGTTTTTAGTAAGTCGTCAGTTACTAATAGAGAAGTTTCTATTATTTTCTCACTATCATAGTAAGGCATTAGTTTCATTAAGTTTTTATAAAGTATAGTATTTTTTTCGTCATATGAATCGTGAGAAGTATCAAATAAACTTTTTTCTTTTTCTGTTTTTAGTTTTGGTGTGTTGTCGTAAGAAGTATTATCTTCTATTTTCCATATATCAGTACTAAAACTTAGTCTATCTGTAAATAAACTTTTATTTACTTCCTCTTTTGTTATTACTGTTACACCTGAGATATCGCCTTGTTTTCCATCTGCTAATTGGTAGTTTCCTAGGTATGAACCACTTGAAGCAAAGCTTTCACCACCAGTTACTAAACTTAGGTTATCCATATAAGTTCCACTTCCATGAGTGAAGTTAAATGTTGTATGGTAAGTAAAGTCTCCACTTACTTTTCCTTTTACATAGTTCTTTTTTAGTGTACTATTACTCATCATTCCAACTAAACCACCATTGTTGTTCCAAGTTGCATTTATTGAACCTATTGCATAACTGTTTGTAATTGTTGAGTTTGATAAGTTTCCTACTAATAAACCATTTTGTTGCTTATCACCTACATTTAGTACTGCATTTATTACACGAGAACTATCAATTGTTGTTTTATTTTCTGCAACACCTATTAGTCCACCATTTTGTCCATTTGCTCCAGTTGTTCTTACAACATTATCGACTAATACGTTTGTTATTTTAGAATTGTTTGCTACAAAAGCAAGGCTTCCACCTGAAATAGGTCCTAAAACAATATTTTCTAGTTTTAGATTTTTTACTTCTGCATTACTAAGTTTCTTAAATAAAGGTCTTTTTAAGTTTTTAATTGTGTGATTGTTACCATCAAGTATACCAACAAAGTCCGTTTCTAAGTAAGCATCTCCACTTACTGATATTTCATTTAAGTCATAGTCTCTATTTAGTTTTACTGTTTCACCAGATTTCGCTTCTTTTAGTTCTTCAATTAATACTTCGAATGCATCTAGTGGATGGCTTACATTTTTTGCTACACCATTATCATCTATTTTACCAAAATCGAATCTTACTGTTTCTTCTTTATTAGTGTTTTCTCTTGTTACATAAGTGTAATCAAGTACGATTAATAAATGATTATTATCTTCTACTACACTTTTTATTCTAGCATGAACTGATGGCATGTTTTCCATATTTATTTCTACAAAGTATTTATCTTTTTCTTTGCTTAGTTCGTTTAGTGTTATTTCTTTTATTAATAATGTTTTTTCATCTTCTGTTTTGTATAAGTTTATGTTAGTTATTTCTTTTAGTTCTATGTTATTTTTATCTAAAGAAATTATTTCATCTAATAGTACTACATCAGGATAGTAATTATCTTTCTTTTGTTCTTCATCTCTATCATAAGTAGCCTTTATTACTACATTATATCTTAAAACACCAGGTTCTTTATTAATTGTTATTTCATTTTGATAGTCAGTTTCTAATACTTTTACACCTTTATCATTTGTTACTATTATTTTAGCTTTATCTATTATTGATTTATCATAGTCTAGTAGTTTAAATGATGGTGTTATTGTATCATCTGTTTGAGTAAACTTATAGTTATCAATAGATGGTGCGTCTTTTAGTACTACTGGGGTGAATATGTAAGGATCAGTTAGGACTATATGTTTACCATTATCAAGTATTAGTTCTGTTATTTTTATTTCTCTTTCACCTTTATTAATGTAACCTTCGTGAGTAAACTCGTATTTATCATTGTTTTTTGTTATTTTGTATTCTGTGTTGTTTGCAATTATTTTTTCTATATTTAAGTTACTGTTTTCTGGAAGTCCTGTTACTTCAAATTCTAAGTTTACTTTTTCACCTTTCTCAAAGTATTTGTCATTACTTAAAAATTTACCATTTTCTATTTTTACATTTTCAAATAGTTCTGGGTTAAATAAACCGTATGTAAGAGTTTTTATTGTTTCATTAGTGTGTATGTTTTTGTCTGTTGTTTCTTCTATTATATCTGAGTCTAGGTCAAAAGAAGCAGTAAATGTTAAATTTAAGTTTTTATCTTTTTCTACATTTTCAAATTTTATAGTGTTGTGTCCTTTAGTTATAGTTTTAGAGTCATTTCCTAGAGTTACAGTTCCATCTATAAAACTATCATCGTGTTCTTTTGCATTTTCATCTAATACTGTATCAAATTTAAGTGTTACTTCACTGTTATCATAGTCTTCTATTATTTCTAAGTTTTCTATTTTTGGTTTATCTTTTAGTACATCAAAAGTTATGAATGCTGGTTCAACTGTGTAGTTATCATGTACTTTTCGGTAGTAACTAGCATATTCTAGTTGTACTTTTGTAGCTTTTAGTTCTACTATTCCAGAAGTACTTGGTACAGTTACTGTTAGTACTGTGTTATAACCAGACTCTTGACTTGCTACATAGTTTTGACCATTTACTGTTATTGATGATACTCTTGTGTAGTTAGAGTTTATTCCAGTTCTTGTTTTAAATGCTTGTTGTACTGCATCACTTACTTCTATTTCAAATCTTATTTGATAGTTTTTTTCATTTTTAGTTGGATATAGTTTTGGAGAATTTGAATCTAAAGTTTTTATTGTTATAGCTTTTATTTTAACTCCTTCTTGAGTTAGTATGTCTTTTTCACCAATAGATTTTTCAGTATAGTTATATTTGTCTCCTAGAGTATAATCTGATAAGAATTTAACTACATAGTATCCGTCTGTTGAACCTTTATAAGATAAAGTTATTTCATTTTCTTTTTTGAATTCATTTATATCTTCATATACTTTTTTATCCACGATTTTTTCATTTGAGTCCATTAAGACTACTGTCATTTTTGTTAGTGCGTCACTTGTATCATTTAGTTTGTAAGTTACTTTTATGTTACTTTCGTTTTTATTGTTAGTTAGGTTTATGTCAGTAATAGTAGGAGCATCTTTTAGTATGTTATAAGTTAGTTTTGGTGCTTTATAGTCTTTCTCGTTTTCAAATGATTTTAATGTGTCTAGTGTAACATTATCTAAAGTTACTGTGTGGCTTCCTGGAGTAAGGTCAGCATCAGTTAGTTCTATTTCATAGTTATTTCCATCATTTTTTGTTATTACATAGTTATTACTTTTATTTTTTGAAGTAACAAGTGCTTTTTCTATTTTTGCTTTTTTTCTATTTGTACTTGTGAAACTTATTACTGGGTTTTTACCTTTTTCTACTACATCTGTGATACTTGCTTCAGTTAGTTTAAAGTTATAGTCTTTTCCCATTACTACTGAGTGAGTAAATATTTCATCTTCTGTTTTTACTTCACCTTTAGAGTCTTTTTCACTATCTAAATCGTATGTTGCAAGAACAATTATATGGTAAAGTGCATCTTCTACGTATTCATAAGTAAGTTCATTTTTAATTTGTAAGTCTTGCGTTTTTAATACTTCATATTTGTCATTATATAAAGATACTGTTCCACTTATAAATGTATTATCTTTGTCACTTAGTTCAAAAGTCATTTTATCTGTTTCTTCATCTAGTTCTACTTTTGTTATGTATGGTTTATCTTTTAATAATTCTCTTTTTAGTTTTAGTTTTGTTTTTATTGTTTTACCATTATTTAGTTCTACTTCTGTTATAACGAATTCTACTTCTCCGTATTTATTATAGTCTAGAAGTACACTATAAGTGTTATCGTCGTGAAGTGTTACATCATAATATTTATCATCTATTTTTACTTTTGTTATGTGTAAACTAGAAGGCTTGATTTCTGCTTTAAATTTAAGAGTTAATTCACCTTTGTTATCAAAGTCATTCTCTTTTTTGTCACTTAGTTTTACAGTTATTTTTGTTTCTTGTACAGTATGTCCTGCATCAGTTACGTCAACTACACCGTCACCGTTTACATCATATGAGAAGTTATTTGATGGCTTTTCTTCTTTTTTATCTTCTTCTTTTTCTACACCAATTATATAGTCAATTATTTTCTCAGCATCATTATAGTCTACTTCATTATCAGAGTTTACATCTTGTTTTAAGTGTGTTATTAAAAGTAAGCCAATTATTACTAGAAGTATAGTTAAGTCTACTATTGAGAGTATATAGAAAGCTCTTCCATCATTTTTCTTTTTTAGTCTTAAGTAAACTACTACTACAAATAATATTAAAGCTACAAGTGAAAGTAGTATTATAGATTTTCCAATTGAAAATGTTTTTAGAACGTCTTCATCATCTTCTATTATTTCATTTTCTTTATTGTTTTCTAGTACTTCTCCAGTTGATGCATCTTTAGTTACTGATACTTTTTTTGAAATTTTATTAATACTAAATTCAGTTGTTCCATCAGAATAACTTATGTTAGTTAAGCCAATGTTTGTATCACCTACATTTGCATTTTCTTTTACTTTTAGTTTTATTTTAAAAAGGCTTCCATTTATGTTTTCATTTTTATTAATTAGACCAAATTTGTTATTTTCTTCGTTATAAGAAATACTAGTTATTTCTTCATCAGTTTTAAAAGATGTTTCATCTATTTTTTCAAATACGTTTTCGTCATATTTAAGAGATGCTAAAAAGGCATAGATTTTAGTGTTTTCATCAAATTCTATACTTACCTCTAAAGTGTCTCCTATTTTTAAATCAGTTTTATCTAACTCTAAAGTTAGTTGTTCACTTGCTTTTATGTTAAGTGGTAATATTATTACCATTAATAATAAAGCAAATAAATATTTAAATTTTTTCATATACTTCCCTCTTTTTAATTATGTTATATTATATAATATTATAAATATTTTAACAATTGTTTTTCATTAATTTATAGTTTTTTATAGTACATTTTATTATTTATAAATTCATATGTTATTTTGTTTTCATCTATTAAGAATGTAAGGTATGATTTAATTGTGCTTCCTACTAAGAAGAACTGATTAGTATTCATTGTAAGTTTATAGTGAGTAAATATTTTTTCTAGTAGATTATCAAATGTTAGATTTTCTTTTAGTAGTGATAAAATCACATTAATTATTTCATCTATTTTGTCTTTATTTATTTTAATAAGTTCAGTTAAGTCTTTTAGTGGTTCGTTATGCGATAATATATAGATATCACTTTTTAATGTGGATAAGTATTCTAAAGTGCTTAAATAATCTTTTAAGTTATATAAATAAAATATATGATATTTATTAATTACGTCTTTACTTGCAAGTGAGTCACCAATAAAAGATACACCAGTATTTGTAGTTATTCCTATCATATTAGGTGAGTGACCTTTTAGGTTAATTATTTCTAAACCATCAATATCTATTAAATCATCACAAATAGAGCTATCTGCTTCTAAAAATTTATTTCTTAAATTATTAAATGGGTTTGATCCATATAGTAAAGCAGGTTCTTCTTTAGGGTTATTTATTATGTCTTTTTCTATTTTACTACAATATATTTTGGCGTTAGTTCTATTTTGTATTATTTTATTTCCACCTGTATGGTCAGCATGACTATGAGTGTTTATTATACCTAATATATTCCAGTTTTGTTCTTCTATTATTTTTAGTATTTTTTTACCTGCATCTTTATCGTTTCCTGTATCTATTAAGTAAACATTATTGTTATCTATTTTATATATACCTATATTTGTATTGTTTTCTATATAATAAGTGTTTTCAGTTAATTTAATTAATTCCATAAATTCACCCATTTAATTATAACATATTATTTATTTAAATTTATATAATTATTGTATAATGAATGAACAATTTTTATATATTATGAATTTACTTGAAAGTTATCATTTTAGTAGTAAAGACGTTAATAATTTTTTTGATATTATACGTCCGATTTTTTATCATGAAGAATTTTTAAAGAGGATGAATTTTGAAGAGTTTCCTCATCATAATAAAACTAGTTTAGGTGAACATATTATTAAAAATTCAGTCCTCACTTATGTAATATGCGAAAAGTATAAAAAGTTGGGGGCTAATGTTAAAACAGATTTAGCTGTTAAGATTTCTATGATGCATGATTTATATGAAATAAGTTATAAAAATCATAAGAGAAAAAAGTTAATTAGTAATATGCATGGGTTTGTTCATCCAATTGAAGCTGTAATAAACTCAAGTTTATGGTTTCCTTTTCTTTTTGATAGTAAAGATTCTTATAAGTTAGTTGATGGTATTATTCATCATATGTGGCCTTTTCCTGTTAGAAAAGTTTATAAATTTAATACTACAGAAATTAATAATTATGTGAAGACAGGGCTAATAAGTGAAGAAATTAGAGATATGATAGTACTTTCAACAAGTAGGAGTTCTTTTGGTAATATTTCTTTTGGAAATAGTAATACAATAGAAGGAAAGATTGTTTCTTTTTGTGATAAAGTGGTTTCTTTTAAAGAGCTTATAAGTAAAAAATAATTGTTTTTGTTTAACAATTATTTTTTATATTCATCTAGAAAACTTTTATATTCACCATTCTTTTTTGTACCTAGAACACAGTTTAAGTTAATGTTATCGTAAGACTTAAATATGTTATAGTCTACATCTTTGTTTATTTTTTTTAGTTCTTTTATTAACTTTTTTATTTCTTCACGTTTACTTTCTTTTAGTTCATAACTAACTTCTTCTGTGAATTTACAAGCACAGTTTAGAAAGGTTAGATTATTAGTGTTTTTCCATGATATTATGTCTTCTTCTTTTACTAAGTATAGTGGTCTTATTAATTCTAGGCCTTCAAAGTTATCACTATGAAGTTTTGGCATCATGGTTTTTATTTCTGAACCATAAAGCATTGATAAAAGAGATGTTTCTATTACATCATTAAAATGGTGTCCTAAAGCTATTTTGTTACAACCTAGTTCTTTTGCTTTACTATATAAGTATCCTCTTCTCATTCTTGCACATAAGTAACAAGGACTTTTGTCTACTACGGATACTACATTAAATATATCACTTTCAAATATTTGTATATCTATGTTTAGTATTTTAGCATTTTCTTCTATTTGTTTTAAGTTTTTTTCTGTGTATCCTGGGTTCATTACCACATAGTAAGCTTCAAATTTTGTTTTTCCATGTCTTATTAGTTCTTGTATGCATTTCGCTAGTAAAAATGAGTCTTTTCCACCACTTATGCATACCATTATTTTATCATTATCTTCTATTAGTTTATATTCTTCTATGGCACGGATAAATTTACTCCATATAGTTTTTCTGTATTTTTTTATTATGCTTCTTTCTATTTCTTTATATCTTTCCATAGATATTCACCTTGTTTTTACTTTTTTGTTTTTGTTTCGTTTAATTGTTTTAGTCTAAATACACATACATCGATTAAGCCAAATATCATAAAGAATATAGATGTGATTAAGTATAAAGTGTGATTTAAATCTAATACATCATTTTCTATTCCTACGATTCTTGCATATGTGTAAGTGTAGAAGTCAGCACCAAATTTAGTTGTAGTACTATAATATGGTTCACATAGATAAACAATTAGAAATATTACTCCTATTACAAATGATACTATACCAATAATTACTGCAGCATTATAGTAAGTATTTTTGTTTTCAAATATTTCTTTAAAGTTAGGTCCTTTCTTTACATTTGCTTCTTGTATTAGTTTTCCACATTTAGTGCAGTAGTTTTTATCTTTTTCTATTTCACTACCACAATATTCACAAAACCTTTTTTCTTTCATATATACTCCTCCTTTTCATTTATTATATAATAAAAAGATTAGTATTTCTACTAATCAATTGTTATTGTGTTTAATATTTCATTTATAAATTGTTCATTAAAGAAAGTTTTGCTTATAAATGTGAATATATATCTTTTGTTATCTTTTAATAATACTATTTCTGTTAATGTATCTTTTCCATATAGAATATAACCTGTGTTGTCTCCAGTTATTTCAACTATTTTTTCACTTTCTGGTAATACGTTTAATATATGAGTAGTTAAAGCGTATCTACATTTTATATCATTTAAACTTGTTAGTACTGTGCTTTTATTATTTTTATTATCGCTTACATATTTTATCATATCTAAGTCATTTTTAATGTTATGACTTTTATAGAAATCTTGCATGTCTTTTCCATTTAGTCTACTCATGTAACTATCTTCTGTACCCATCCAAAATTCTGCGATAACTATGTTATATTCATTTCTTATATTGTATTTTACGTATTCTTTATCTGTGCTTGATATTTCAAAACCTGGAAATTTATTTTGTATTTTTAAGTTTTCAAATTTTAAGTATTCGTTATCTTCTAATTTTTGATTTGTTTTAGTTACTTTTTCATTTATATTGATGTTTGAAATTAAAGAGTCGTAATTAGGTATTACTTCGTTATCCATTCTATATTCATAAAGAGAATATGCTTTGTAACCAAAGTAAGCACCTATTAATATTATTATAACTAAAACTATAGCTAATATTTTCTTTTTCATAAGTACCACCTATAATAATTATACTAATTATTTTATATTTGTTAAAGTGTTTTTTCTTTCTAATTCAAGTAATTTTTCTTTTTTATCTAATCCTCCTGCATATCCAGTTAAAGACCCATTAGTGCCTATTACACGGTGACAAGGGACTATTATAGATATTGGGTTATGACTTACTGCACCGCCTATAGCTTCACAAGACATGTTTTCTTTTTTTAGTTTCTTTTTTATTTTTAATGCAATACTTTTATATGTTAGTGTTTCTCCATAAGGTATTTTTAATAGTTCATTCCATACTAATAGACGAAAAGGGGTACCATATAGTTTTATAGGTATATCTTTAAAGTTGGGTATTTTATTATCAAAGTAAAGATTTAGATAATACTTAGTTTTTTTAAGTACCTCGTCTTCTTTATTTTTTAGATTACTTTTATTAATACATTCTAAAAAGTATTTTTGATTATTAAAGTATACACCCACTAAATAGTTATTTTCACTTACTAGTGTCATAGTTCCAAAAGGACTTTTATATTCTATATAATTCATTAGCTTCTAGCACATCCATCAACTTTTAGTACTACACCTGTTATATAACTTGCAAGAGGAGATGCTAGAAATAGAAACGCATTTGCAATGTCAAGAGGCATTCCAATTCTACCTAACGGAATTGTTTTTATAAGAGGATCTATTACTTCTTTTGGAAGGGAAGATACCATATCGGTATTTATAATACCAGGGGCGACTGCATTTACTCTTATGTTAGATGGGGCTAGTTCTCTTGCAAGTGAAAGAGTAAGCCCATTTACTGCAGATTTACTTGCTGGGTAAGGTACTCCACTAGGTTGACCATAAATACTTACCATTGAACTAGTGTTTAAAATTACTCCACTTTTATTTTCTTTCATATAAGGGACTACTGCTTTTATCATATTAAAGATAGCATTTACGTTTATATTCATTACTTTAGCAAAATCTTCACTAGTTAATTCTTCTATTTTTTTATCAGAACTTATGCCAGCATTATTTATAAGTATATCAATGTGTCCATATTCATTTATTATTTCCTTTACTATATTTTCTATTTCAGTATAGTTATTTAAATTTGGATAATATCCTTGTACATTATAACCAATTTCTTTTAATTTACTTACCGCTTCATCTACTGTTTCTTTTTTACTTCCAAAAAGTATTACTTTTGCTTTGTTTTCTAAAAATACTTTTACTGTTTCATATCCTATTCCTCTTGTTCCTCCAGTTATTAAAGCGACTTTTCCTTCTAACATTTTATACACTTCCTTATCTATTTTCTATTATTAAACTACTTATTAGTTTTTTTAATATTTTTCTTTTTATGTTATCTTCAAAATCAGTAAATATTTGTAATTCTATTACTTCCCAGATTAATACCCATCCACCAATTAATAATATTTCACTAAATATTACTGTATTTTTTAGTAAGAAACTTAGTATTAAAAATATTATTCCAAGGGCTAGATAAAATAATTTTAAGTATTTATTTCTGTTATATCTTCTTAAATTAATTTTATATTCTTTTTCTAGTCCTTCTTTTATTAGTGATTCATAGTCTATACTTTCTTTAAGAGTGCTACTGATTATTATTTTTATTTTACCATTATTGTTTATATTTTTTGTTTCTTCTAATATATAGTTTATTAAGCTACTAGATACATATTTTTTATTATATTTTTCATATAAATCATTTTCATCAGTTATTGCTATTTCTATTATATTATCCATTTCTTTTACTCCTTATTTTAATTATAACATAAAAAGAAAAGTATTTGTTTTATTTAAATACTTTTCTATTCAAAGAATTTATTTATAGGTACCTTTAATACTTCGCTTATTTTATATAAATTATATATACTTATACCACTTTCTATCTTATCACTTTCCATACTTCCTATTAATGATACACTTACACCTATCTTTTTAGCTAAGTCACTTTGAGTCATATCACTTATATTGGCATTATATATTAGTCTATATTTCTTTATATTCTTG